>JBBQPD010000301.1:0-6995 GCA_038331535.1 Gemmatales bacterium
TTCGACAAGTCCCCGAACTTCTATGTGGCCTGCTCCGCACGGACGCGCATCCTCGGCCGGCTCAACCCGAAGGCGGTGCGCGACTTCTTCGTCAAGTGCCAGGACCGCATCCTGTTCGGCACCGATTCGTCGGTGCTGAACAACGTGAAGCCCGACGATGAAAAGGGGGTTGCGGAGTGGCAGAACAAGGCGGCCCGCTTCTACAGCCGGCACCTGGAATACTACGAGACCGACCGGCTCGGCCTGCTGGAGCCCTACCGCTGGGGCGAGGAGTGGTTGCGTCTGCCCGGCGTCAAGCTGCCGCCCGAGGTGCGCGAAAAGTTCTACCACGGCAATGCTGAGACGTTGATTCCGGGCCTGGCAGGTTCCGACGCGAAACCGTGACGGAGTTGATAGTGGTTGCGTTTCAGTCTCGAAAAGAGGACGCAGCTCGTTGAAACGAGCTGCGTCCTCTTTTGTTTCCCAAGCCGTCGAGGTCAATTTAGGACACCAAGCGTCTTTAGTTTCTCAGCAGCCGGCTTTACCTTGACCCACATCCTGCGCACGTCTTGGCCGATAGTCTGGTCGTACCACCTATCAACCGCTTCCCCTGAAAGGGTCGGTTCGCCAGCTTGCAGTCGGTGCAAGCAGATGGCGACGGCTTGCAAGGCGAAGGCGAGCGTCTTGGTGTCAGCAGGGCGGTCCGCGGTTTGGAACTCTTCGGCATCTTTGCAGATTGTGAAGAGCTGCTCGTTGGTTAGTTTGAGGCCGTCCGGTGCTTCATCCATACCATCTCCCGGTTTAAGGATCTGTCATCCTGGAAGTGAAACCCCGCCGCCGGCTACGCCAGGCCGTCGCCCAGTCGGTCCGGCGCCGCACGACGGCGGAGCCTGGCTGTTGTAGGCCGCCGCCAACACAGGGCAAGGCGTGGACCAAGCCCTGTTTACGGCGTCGTCGCCTACGTCCGATGTCGTACCCGCCTCGCCCGGTCACGGGCGCCGGTCTGGCCGTCACAGAAAACCATTTTGTCGTTTGTTAGAGAATCTCGGCTTCCGTATCGGTTGGAGCAGTCATGTTGGCTTGAAAGTCGACGCCTGCTATCCCCTCGTTTACCGTCACCTGCGTAGCGCAACTTCCGCACTGGATGGTCTGGCATGACTTCCCCGGCACATCAATTACATTGTGGCCAATAAAGCAGTGAGGGTGTAACGCTTGGCATGTGGCACACCAGGCAAGTAGAATCACCCCGTTCCTTTGAAGTGCGTCATGCTTGATGATGTGAATCGCATTGCTCAGCTCGTCATCTGAAAAGTTCATTTCTCTGGCCTCCCGATTATGTAATTTGTCACAGTGAGACTTTTGCTTTAAGCCTCTGTAAGTGAATACCCCGTAGCTTTCCACTGCGACATTTTTTTTATCATTTTTTCCAAACTACGGCCAACGGCATGGGAAGTAGAGACCGGCACTGGTGGCGAACCGGCTTCGGAGTTCACGTCCGGACCGGCAGTTTAAGAGCGCGGCCTGCCTCTACCAGTCGTAGTACAGGTTCACGATTGGCGTGGGAAAATTGCAATAATCGTCGCTGAGGTCTCGGACGGCCGCGTGAATGACAGCGTCGGGGTTCACGACAGGGTTTGTTTTGCTTGACGACGACCATGCTGTCTCCGATGATGAGGTGTCAACCTGCAAACCAGGCAGCGCCACTGGGGCGAATGCCTTGTCCGGCGAACCAAAAAGCAAAAGGCCTACCTGATGACGTACCACTTGCCCATCGTCAGAAGGCCGGAGGCTATCGGATGAAAAACAATGACTCCAACGAACCTGGCTTGTTTATTCTCGGCCATGTTGTCTTCTGTGTTGCGATAATATATCTGCTGCTTTATTTGATAGCCCCCGGCCTTGACACAGCACGAACAGCCCTTGCATGCATTGTGGGCGGTATTTTTGGTTCCGTAACACTAGGGTTTTTTTGCAACTCAGACGTGAATAATGTAATCGGCTATGGCACTCTCGGCTTGCTACTACTTGGCATCGTCGTTGTCTGTTTCGCGTGGTTGTACGGAGCGTTTTTTGGCGGTGGAAGCGCAACGCAATGGATAGTGGCTGTCCTCTGTACGCTGCTGTTATTTGTTTACCTGGCGCTTGCTATATGGCGAAATAGTCCTTGACGAACAGTTCACAAATCCCCCTCTGCTGTCAACGCGACCGGCGGGCCGGAGGCATCACCTTGCCGCCAGCCAGCCGCCTGACGACGGCCGCCCCGACGGCAGTGGCACCGCGGTCAGTGCCGCCAGTTCCGGCCTGGCCGCCGCCTCCCACGCGGATTGCAGGTCGGTGTTCGACACCGGCGTCAGGTCCAGCAGGCGGTCGCGCAGCTGCTCCTGCGTCTGCCAGTCGCGCTGTGCTCGTCCGTGGCACTGCGTTCGGGACGAGGCTGGGCATACAATGACGTCAACGGAGGGCCGGGACCATGAATCGGGACGAAGTCCTTCATATTCTGCGAAGCAACGCGACGACGCTGCGCGAGCGCTATTTCGTCCGCTCGCTGGCGCTGTTCGGCTCGGTCGTGCGCAACGAGGCACGGGCCAAGAGTGACGTGGACCTGCTGGTCGAATTCGACCGCCCGGTCGGACTTCTGCATTTCGTCGGGACGGCGCAATACCTCGAAAAGGTTCTCGGCGTTCGCAAGGTCGATCTCGTCTTGCGGCGGGCGGTCCTCCCCGAATTGCGGGAAGAGATCTTCGCGGAGGCAGTCAATGCCCTCTAGGCCGCGCAAGTGGACGTTGCGTGTGCGGCACATTCTCGATGCCATCGCGGAGAGCATCCGCTTCGCGGCCGGCATGAGCCGCGCGGCATTCGAGGCCGACGCCAAGACCGTCAAGGCGGTCGTGTGCAATCTGAGCATCATCGGGGAAGCAGCGCGCCACATCCCCAAAAGCATCGAAGCGTCTTACGCCCAAGTTCCCTGGGCGCAGATGCGCGGCATGCGCAACCACCTGATTCACGGTTACGACGTGATCGATCTGGAAATCGTCTGGCATGTCCTCAGCGACGAATTGCCCAAGGTGGTGCCGCTCCTCGAGAAAGTCCTTGAGGAGGCCGCCGACTGACGCGCTAAAGGCTAAACCCGTGCGCGCCAGTACGCTACGACAACAACGCCTTGCACTCCAGCCCCTCGCGCTGAAAGCGCTCCAGCAGCGCCACCTGCTGCTTGTCGTCGCGGCACTTCACCAGCACCAGCCACTGCCACTGCTCTGGGATGTCCTGAATCCCCGGTGGCGGTGGCACCGCAGTCAGTGCCGCCAGTTCCGGGTTGGCGGCGGCGTCCCAGGCGGCTTGCAGATCGGCGTTGGGCGTCGGCGTCCGTTCCAGCAGGCGGTCGCGCAGCTGCTCCTGCGTCTGGGCTAGGGCGGCGAGCGGGTCGATGCTCAGCAGTAGGGTCCGGGCTTCGGCGTCGTTGACGTCGAGGATTTCCACGTCTACCTCCATGTCGGGGTCGAGGTCGCGGCGCAGGTGGCCGTCGAGCAGCTTCAGCCGACCATCGGGCAGTTCGTAGGCCAGCAGGCTGCGGGCGAAGCCGACCTCCGCGTACAGCGCCGTCAGCGCGGTCCGCTGAATGTCGGGGTGAAGGCGGAAGTTCAGCTCGTGCGGCAGCAGGTCGCCGGCGCGGACGCGGCGGTGTGCCTTGATGCGATTGCGGATGGGGGTGGTCATGGGTGATTCTCCGGATTTGTTAGCCCGCCGCGTAAGCAAGGGTGAACGGCTCATCCCTTGCTTGCGCGGCGGGCTCACGGTTACAGGGGTGTCCACAGTTCTTCGTTGTCCAGGCGCAGCCACGGCCGCTTCTTGCGCGGGGTCGGCGACTCGCCCTCGACGCCACAGCGCGGGCCGGCCATGTGGCGGACGTCGAGACGGCTGATCAGGTAGCGCAGCGCCGCCAGTGCGTGGTTGTGTTCGTCCACCGGCGCCTCGGCGTGGCCGTCGCTGTAGCGGTACAGCGCGGCCTCGGCCAACAGGTTCGGACAGCGGCCCTCCAGCACCCGCAGCGTGCCGTTCTCCAGGCGGGCGCTGACCGCGGCGATGCCGGGACGAAGGGCGTTGGTGCCTTCCATCACCGTGAAGCCGGCACAGCGTAGCTCGCAGCGCTCCGTGGCCCCGGACGGGTCGGCGTACCAGGTCACGTCGCGCGGCAGGTGCTGGGCGTGGTAGCTCAGCGGCTTCTGGCGGTCGTAGTGCTCGCCGGTCAGCCACAGCACGCCGTCGCGGTCGAGTGTGCCCCAGATCGCCGCGAACGGGTTGCGGAAGCCGAAGTCGATGCCGCCGACCTTGCGGCCGGAGAGGGTGGAGCACTCGCTCCGCGAGTGCTTTTCAACTCGCGGAGCGCGTTGACCACCCTGAGGATCAACTTGTGGAGTTAGTTGACTCACTGGCACCACGCAGCGGGCGAAGTCGGGATAGACCAGACCCTCCAGTGCCTCGAACGAGCAGCCGTACTCCTGGCGAAACCACGACGCGCCCAGCGCGCGGCGCTCGCCAGCAAGAAACTCCGGCGTGATGCGGCTGATCCGCTCGGCGGAAACCTCGATACGCGCCCAGTCGGTGCCGCCGTTGGCCCAGGCGTCGTGGAAGAAGCCGCGCTTGCCGTAGGGCGTGGACAGGCAGATCAGTCGGCCGTTGCTCACCGCCAGCATCGGCCGCACGGCGCGGTACAGGTCGTCGGGGACGCGGGCCGCTTCGTCGATAATCAGCAGACTGATGCGCGAGTAGCCGCGGATCGTCTCCTCCTTGCACGGCAGGCAGACAACACGACTATGGTTCTCCATCTGTAATTCCTGCGCGGTCTGACGCACACGGGCGGGCGAGCCGAGGCGGCAGTAGAAATCGGTGAGGATGCGGAACAATTCGGCCGACTGCCGCAGGCTGCGCGAGATGAGTAACACCTTCGTACACGGCAGCCACAGCGCCTCGACCAGACCGAGCAGGGCGACGACGGTGGACTTACCGGCCTGGCGGCAGCAGTTGAGCAGCAGGCGCGAGTGGCCGGCTTCCAGTACCTCGACCTGCCACGGGTCCGGCTCCAAACCGAGGCGACGCATCATCTGCACGGCAGGCGGACGACTGGAGTTCGTTGATGGTGTCATGGCACGTTGCCCTCCAGTTGCCCCATAAACTCCGCCATGAAGTTCGCCTGCCATTTCTCGAGCATGCCCGGCAGCTGATACGAGTACGGCTCCTTGCACGTGCCTCTGCCGTTGCGCAGAACGTGACCCTCGCGCACGAGACGGTCGAGCCACAGCCACAAGGTTTGCTTGGCCGGCGCCGGCACCGATTCCGGCCAGGCGCGCAAGATCGCCCGGCGTGTCAGCGGTCCCGCGGTGTTCGCCAGCAGTGCCTGCAACGCCGGCCAGCCGCGCTCGAAGTCCGGCTCCGCGGACGGCCCCAGGCCCAGGTAGTCGGCGCCGTTCGCGGTCCACTCGATCACCCAGGCCGGCGGCGTGGCGGCATAGCGCGAATAGGCCCGCAGACGGCGGCGGCGATCCTTCCGGTTGCGCCGACAGACGGGCTCCATCTCCACAATGATGTCCGCGAAGCCCGACAGGGCGCCGCTGCCCCGCGCCGCCTGACCGGGCACGATCGTCCCCTTGCGCGGGTGATGACTGAGGAGCACGCTCAGGCCCCGCGTGGTCAGCTGCTGCAAGGGCGCCACGGCTTTCAGCATCTCACCCGCATCGTTCTCGCTGCGCAGCGGCGCCAGGTTGGCCAGGGAGTCGATGGCCAGCAAGTCCACGGGTTGGCGGTCGTGCATGCGGCCGACCTGGTCGAGCAGGTCGAGCCACTGTTCGGTCGTGGGCTTGCCTCGGAACGGCCTGCAGATCCACTGCACGTGGCCGTCGAGCGCCAGGTTTTGGCCGCGGTCCCACCACAACTCGGGAGGTTCCTCGCTGATCACCACTGCCCGGCCGGCGCGCACCGGCAAGCCCGCCAGCACGCCGCCCGCTTTCAGGCGGGCGAGCAGCACCGACAGCAAGGTGGACTTGCCAGATTTCCACAGGCTCGTCAACAAGGTCACGGCGCCGGGCAGGAGGTAGCCCTGCCAGAGCCAGTCGCGCTGGGTCGCCGGCGACGGCTTCAGATCGCCATACGAAAGCAGCGCGTAGGGATCGGCCTGCGGAATGACCGCTTGGGATAGGTTCGTCCGGGCATCCGGAGAAGCGTCGGCGATCGGGAGCGAATCGAGGTGCTGTTCCATGGCGCGCACTCCGAACTGGGAACTCCGTTCAGCCCGGTATCGAGCAGGAGTCAGGTAGAGCGCCGCGCAGTATACGCCAATACACCAATTAGTAAGAGGGGAAAATCGGTTGTTTATGGCAGGAGCTGGGTGTGCCAGGGGGTGCGTAGACGACCATTCCCAGGGTACTGGCAGATAAAGAGTTAGGGCAAGAATGGTCGTCTATGAGGATTCGCTCCCGATCGAAACGAGCTGAGTGGTCGAGGTGGGAGCGAGTCGTCTCGGCCCACGTGTTGGCTCTCGACGAATTACCCCCACCAGGCATTTGACAGCTCCTGACAGGTTTTTGGGCTTCGCGCATTGTAACCGGCTTAGATCTCTTTCGACATAAGCCGCTTTGTCAGAAGTCGTTACGACGTAATACGCCCACTTCTACGTGGCACAAACACAGTAACTCTTGTTATAACGGGTAGCGGGCGGTAAGCGCATCACGCATTATCGGCAAATCGATTGCTTCAGTTGATTCGGATGAGCCAGCGAATCACAGTAAACCGACCTCGAAGCCCAATGCTTGGCATCGCCGTACAAAATTGTCCGGGTTTGAGCTTAGCTTGACCAGCAGGTATCCCGGCGGCGCACCGGCTTCGGTCGTGTCCTATCTGGCTTGTCGCCTTCTAGCCAGTGTCAACACGATGTCAATCGTTTGACCGCCGGGTAGCTCACCCATTCCTTAGTGGTCCAAATGTGATCGGTCAACCCGGCCACCATCGCGGGCGTGCGCTGCTCG
>JBBQPD010000302.1:0-6961 GCA_038331535.1 Gemmatales bacterium
GGGTGCGAAGCGATGGAGCTTGCCTTCGCACCTGACCGGACGCCTGTTCGCTTTCGCTGGACTGGCACCGTTGCAACAATGCCGATCCGCCCACTCCTTCTATTATCAACGCTTTCGCTAGCCGTTCAATATCCGCCGCGATCCCGTCCGTTTTTCCTAGGCGTCTTCTTCCCCTTCACCTCGGCGGGGAACAGCCAGCCGTGGACGTGGTCGGTCACGGCCCAGAGCCGGGCGTCCTCGATCCGCTCCCGGTAGACGCTGGCCATGTCCTCTCGCGCGTGTCCCATGATGTGATCCACGGCGACCTGGTCGCGGGCGCCGCCGCCGATCGTCTCGAACGTGTGCCTCAGCGCGTAGAAGTTTAGCCCAGGTCGGGCGAGGTCTGCCTCGGCGAGTAGCTTCGCCGTCTCCTTGCTGATCGGGTTGTCCGTCGTGCCCTTGTACCAGCGCCCGCCGTACTTGGTAATGAACACGAGGTCCGCGTCCGCTCCGTCCTTCGGCGCTGGGCGCCCGGCCAGTGCCGCGCGCACCGCCTCGACCGTCTCTGGCCAGAGTGGACAGCGCCGCTCGATGCCCGTCTTCGGCCGCGGGTAGATCACCCAGCCGGCGGACAGGTCCAGCGCCGCCTGGGGAAGCGTGCCGCAGTCCGCGCCGCCGAAACCGCAGTTCGCCCCGAGGAGAATCATCGCCCGGAGTTGCGTTCCGGCCTTCTCCAAGAGCGCCAGCAGTTCGGCGGCCTCGAACATGCGCGGACCGCGTGCGTTCCTGGCCTTGCGCATCACTTTCCGCGACGGCCGCTTAAAGGCCGGGCCGAAGCGCACGGGCCGGTCGATCAGGCCGGCCTCGAATCCATACTTGAACACGCCGCGGATTCGCTGGATTTCGTTTCCCAGCGCTACGGGTCCTAATCGTTTCGCCAGTTCGGACCGCAGCTGCTCGAAGTCATCGGCCGCGAGGTCGTCAGCCCGCCGTGACACCCCGAAGGTGTCAGCAAGCCGTCCGCATGTGGCGTGGTACTCGCCGAACGTCCTGGTAGTGATCTCCCCGGCGTCGGTCAGCATCTTCTTGCTGGTGAGGAAGTGATTGAGGAGGTCGCGCACGGTCAAACCATCGCTGCCGATCCGGGGCTTCCGACCGGCGTGCAAGTCCTCGCGCTGGTCGAGGTACTTCTGCAAGGCGGCGTCGGCGTCCGCCCACGGGCCGAAATAGTGGAGTTTCCCCCGGATTTTCTTGGCCCAGCGCCCGGTAGCGTGCGGGAAGAGGGGGAAGTCGGGATAAGGTTTCTTCGGCTTGCCTGGCTTGGTCTTGGCGGTAGGATGAACCATTGTACGCGAACCTTGCCGGGTGTCGGGTGTCAGAACGGGTGTCAATGTGATAATACCCGACTGTCGGCAAGAGTCAAGAAAAGCCGTAGAAATGCGGCGAATTGCCCCCGTAGCTCAGGGGATAGAGCATCGGTTTCCTAAACCGAGGGTCGCAGGTCCGAATCCTGCCGGGGGTAGTGGCAAGCACTTTCGGGTTCTCGATCACTCCGCATTGAATCGGCGACAGGCCGTCCCGCAGGGCGGCAGACTTGAATCACAGCCCGTCATCATCGACGACTTCTCGCCGGCCGGCCGGGCCGGGACGCTGAATCGTTTCTCCAGATTGCGTCCGCGACACTCTGGACACTCCGCCTCGTCGCCGGGAAAAACCAGCGCTTCAAACTCGTGACGGCATTTCTTGCAGGCGTATTCGTAGAGGGGCATCGCTTCTGCTCCAGGCCTAGTTTCGGCGGCGGCGAATGCGCTCACCGGCGCGCAGCAACACCTCGCGCTCGCTCTCGGTGATGTTCTCTTTGCCGACGCGCGATATTTTCTCGAGGATCGCATCCATCTTGGCTTCGAGCTGCTCGTCGTCGAGCGAGGATTGCAGCGCCGACGAAGAGACAGGCGCTATCACCTGTGCCGGCAAACGGTCGTCGTCCGGTTCCTCGTACACGCGCAACTTCGGCCGATTGATGCGCCGCCAGCGCGTCCGGAAGCCCGGCCACCAGCCCGTCACCCGCCAATGGAAATGGTAATAAAGGAACCCAAACGCTGACCCGGCGAGATGGACTTGCACCGCTGTCCCGCTGTGGCTGCCGCCCAAAAACTCGAAGGCGTCCTTCGCCACCATAAGGGCGACGACCAGCCAGACCGGGCACGGCAGGACGAGGAAGATCAGGATGATCCGGCTCGGTTCGCGACAGGCAGCCAGGACCAGCACCGCCATCACCGCACCGGAGGCGCCGAGGCAGCGACCCTCGACCGGCATCGTCGCCAGGAAGGCGCCGCCGCCCAACACCGCCGCGAGCAGATAATAGGCCAGGAACTCGCGCGGCCCGTAAGCGTCTTCGACGTCGCGGCCGAAGAAATACAGCACCACCATGTTGAGGACGATGTGCCAGGGACTATCGATGGAGTGCAGGAAGGCGTAGGTCAGCAGTCGCCACACTTCTCCGCCCAGGACCGCTTGAACGTGGAGTTCGAGAGCGGCCGTGAACGCCGACGCGCGCGGCGAGTGGTGGCCCGTCGAGAGCATTTGCAGGACGAAGCAAGCGACGTTGATGCCGATGAGCCATTTGCAGACGGTGCCGCGCTCGGCCAACGACCCCAGAAAGCTCCGGGAGTCGCGTCGGTAGTAGTCGCGGTCGTAAATGCCCATGACCGTTCTCACCCCTTCCACGCTGCGCTGAGACGTCCTCCCGGCCCGAAGGACGCTACAGTTCTTCTACCACAATGCGGCGCGTCAGACAACGCCACCGCAAATGCACCCCCAGGCCATCGGCCTGGGCTGATGGAAGCGGCTATTCAGGCCGCCGCACCGGGGCTGCCTATTTCCGGAGTCGCAGCCCGACCCGGTCGTCAGCCAATTCCGCTCTTACTTCAGCAGATCTTGCCAGCGCGACAGGCACAGGGTAATTTGCATGCGCTCCCCAACGGCTTCGATTTCCAAGGACCGTGCGATGTCCGATTTTGAAATGATCACTCCGCTCGCCGACAGCGACGGCCGGTCGATCTGGACCGCGGCGGTGCAGCAGGGCGAGAACAACAAGTTCCGTGCTCTCTACGTACTGACGCCGGACGCCTTCCATTACGCGAAATACTCGCGGCCGAAGGACCAGGTCAAGGCGCTCGAACGGGTGCAGAACGACGACGACCCGCGCGACGCGCTGGGCGAGGAAGGCGTCGCTTTCTCCCTAGGCCGTATCGTCCGCGTCGAGAAGGTGCCGGGCGAAGAAACACTCAGTATCCAGGTCGAACGCGCCGAGACAACACGCTGGGAGAACCTGCTCTGTCCGGACGACCTCGGCGACGTGCTGTTTCAGGCGTTGCGGCAATGTCTGCGTCCGCGCCTGCGTTCTGGGAAGGAGCGTATCTCGCCCCTGAAGGCTCTGGCCGGGCCGCTGGGGGTGCTCATCGTGACCGTGATTCTGATTCTCATGGTCGGGGCGGGAGCGAACATCGCCGAGCGCGAGAACGATCCCAACGCCGAGCAGCCGGTCTGGCGCAACAAGGCGACGCGCGGCGCCATCGTGCTCGGCGGACTGCTGGGGATGACCGGCGTCGTCATCGTCGGCACCCTGGCCGTCCTCGGCGTACTGGCCTGGTCGGGATTCGTCGTCACGCGCCGGCCGTTGAAAAACGTCCTGCGCGCGCACGACCGGGACGAACGCGAGGAGCCGGACGAGCCGCGGCAGGTCGAGGCCCGCGACGGCGGCGAACGCGAGCAAACCTTTCTCGCCAAGTGTACCGCCTGCGGACGCAAGCTGCGCCTCGCCGCGGACATGGCGGGTCGGTCCGTGCGCTGCCCGGCGTGCGACCAGGTGCTGACAATCCCGGCCTCCGTCTGCTCGCAAGGCATCGCCGAGCGGCCGCAAGCCACACGACCGGTGTCGGACCCGGAACGCCCGCTGCCGGCGCGGCGGCCGCGGTCGTCCGTGCGCAGCGCGAGCAACGTGGCCCTGATCCTGGGCATTGTCGCCCTGGCCGTGGGCGTGCCGGCTCTCGCCGCCAGCTGGGTGTCGGCCGTGCGCGTGTTGATCTTCGTCGTCGCCGCGCTCGGCCTGGTTGTCGGCGTCGTCGGCGTGGTGCTGGCGTCGATCCAGACAGGACCGGGGCTGGGCTTTTCGATCGCGGGCGGGTCGGTCAATTTTCTGGCTGTGATGGTAGCGGTCGTCGCGCTGGTCGTGACTCGCAACAAGGCGCGCGACGGCGACGATTCGGGCCAGTCGGGAGGTGCCAAGCAGCAGGTGAAGGCGCTCGCCTGGGGACAGGCGACCGATCCCGACGGCGATTGCTCCATCCGCGAGGTCGAAGATGCCGTGACCATCCACGTGCCGGCGACGCCGCATGATCTCAGCACCGAGTTAAACCGCGTGAACGCGCCGCGGGTATTGCAGGAGGTGGAAGGCGACTTTCGCGCGGAGGTCAAGGTGACAGGCGTGTTTCGCCCACCCGTAGCCGGCAATGTGCCCGGCCGTGTCGCCTACCAGTCGGGCGGATTGCTGCTCTGGATCGACAATCGCAATTATGTACGGCTGGAGCGGGCTGCTCTTAATCGCGGCGGCGCCTCCCAGAGCATGTTGGCGTTTGAGATGCGGACCAACGGGCAAATGAGCGCGGCGCCGATGGTCGGAGTGGGCGACCAGGACTTCTACCTGCGCTTGGAACGCCGCGGCAATCTCCTGATCGCCGCGTTCAGCGTTGACGGCCGACAGTGGACGCCGATTCAGCCGCTGCCGATGGCCATGCCCGCGAAGGTGCGTATCGGCATCACAGCGGTAAACGCAGCGCAAGCGCCGCTGACGGTGCGCTTCGAGCGGTTTCAGGTTGGGCCGTGACTTGCCGCTTGCGGCTTAGCGGCGCCCAACCGCTAAGCCGCAAGCGGCAACCGGAGCCACTACCCAGACGTCAATCGCTTTTGCGTCATCTCGTTCAGCTTGCGTATCCCCTCCGGAATGCGGCGCAACGCCAGTTGCAGCCGCTCGAACGACGAACCGCCGGTCGTCGGCCATTTCGTGAGCCATTCCGCCAGCGGCACCGACAGGTGCTGGCGCATCAGGTTGGCCTGCTGCTGGCGCGTTTGCTCGCGCTGGGCGTCCACGAACTGCTTGCCGAGCATCTCGACGAGCTGGTGTGTCACCGTGGTCACGATCGGCGCGAGAATGACGGGCAGCCAAAAACTACTGTGCCCGGCGGTGAGGATGGTTCCGGTGACGGCCGCCACCTCCAGAGCCAGCTTGCCGCTTCGCAAGGAGTTGAGCAGCACGGGCCGTTTGGCCAGCTCCTCGTAGATGTTCCGTGCCGTGCGGTCCACCTCGTCCGACAACGACGACTGAAACGTTCGCAGCTGCAGCGCGAACTGCTCGCGAACCTGGCCGGACAGGCCGGCACTCTGGAAGCCCTTGGCGATGTGCGACCAGAGCGGATGCGTGTTGGCGTAGCGGGCCGACTCCTTGCGCGTCAGGTCGATCCAGCCGGTCAGCGATTCTTCGAGCACCGGTTGCTCCGGCCGGTTTGACACTTCCGCGCGGCCCACCGCCTTGCCGAGCAGGCCGCCGAGCCAGCGCACCGGCGCGGTCATCACGGCCATCGCCCCAGTAAAGACCTTGCCGAAGCCGGGGAACTCCAGCATTCCCAGGAGGCGGACCAGCGCTTCGTCGAAGCCGCGGAACTTCTCGCTGGCGAGGTACTCGCGCAAGTATCGGTTCTCGAACTCGCGCCGGCCTTCCTCGACGATCTGCTGCCAGCGGTGCAGGGCCGCGAGGTCGTTCTTGGCCACGGCGAGCAGCTCATCAATGTGACGGACCAAATAATTGATGCCGCCGACGACGGTGCGGCAGCGGGCGCCGGCGGCGGGACTGCCGAGGACCGACACCTGGTTGATGAGCGGGATGCGGTACTTCGAGGCCGAGCGGGCCGGGTCCGCCAGTTGTTCCTTCGGCAAGAATGGGATCGGCAGGACGCCAACGACGCCACGCGGCATCGTGGCGACGACCTCGCGCTGAAAGTGCGTCACCAGGGCGTCGGCGTCGGCGGGGCGCATCTTCATCAGGCAGACGACGACGGGTTTCCCTGTCTCCAGAAGGAGCTTGAGGAACTGCGTAGGCACCTCGTCGTTGTAGCGCTCGTCGGAAGCGGCGTAGACCAGCACGTCGGCGAGGGCGGCGGCCTCGATGAGCCGTGGGATGTAACCGGTCGCCGCCCAGGTGGTCATGTCGGGGCAGTCCCAGACCACGTAATCCTTGAGCAGGTCGAACGTGGTCGGATCGTGCGGCACGCGGCGGACCTGGTAAACGTCCTGGTCGAGACTCGACGGACCAGGCTGGGAGAGGCGCTGGAGCGAGCCGAGGAAGCCAGGATGTCCCGCCCAGTTGGTGGCGCCGTTGGTGCTGGTGTAGGCGATGGGATGGCGCGTGAAACCGGCCTGTGGGTTCGCTTCGGCCGCGGAGGCGCCGCTCAGGAGATTGCTCAGGGTGCTCTTGCCGGCCCCGGCGCCTCCGACGACGACGACGTGCAGCGGCGTGGGCGGCTCATCGTCGAGGTACGGACCGACACAATTGCGCACGAGTGCCGCGGCCAGCCGTATTTTCCCGGCCGAGCGCGCCTGGTCCGGCTGCGTGCGGCAGTGCTGTTCGAGCCAGGCCAGATCCTCGCCGAGCTGCGAGATTAAAGGCCGGGCGTTCAGATGTTCCATGGACGCGCGCTCCCACCTCATGTCGAACCGAGGTTCTCTGCACTGTCGTCGGACAGGGGGACGATTTGATTCTACCTGAAGCGCGCGGAATGGAGCCAGAGAGGGACGGAAATGCCGAGAATGACGAGCCTAAGGAGCCGCGCACGCAGTAAGCGGTGGCGTGGCCCTAAGGAGCCGCGCACGCAGTAAGCGGTGGCGTGGCCCTAAGGAGCCGCGCACGCAGTAAGCGGTGGCGTGGCCC
>JBBQPD010000303.1:0-6950 GCA_038331535.1 Gemmatales bacterium
AGCGTCGAGATCAAGGCCGACGTGGAGCTTGGCGGGAGCGAGCAGCTATTCAGCCTCATGGTCGGACGGAACCTTCAGACCGACGCTGGCCAGGAGCCGCAAGTCTGTCTGACGTTGCCGATCCTGTGCGGTCTCGACGGCGTGCGCCGCATGGGCAAGAGCCTCGGCAATTACGTCGGCGTCGGCGAGCCGGCCAACGAGCAGTTCGGCAAGACCATGAGCATTCCCGACACGCTCATGCCGCAGTGGTTCGAG
Source organism: Gemmatales bacterium (assembly GCA_038331535.1). Classification (GTDB taxonomy): domain Bacteria; phylum Planctomycetota; class Planctomycetia; order Gemmatales; family Gemmataceae; genus JBBQPD01. The sequence continues at coordinate 256 of JBBQPD010000303.1, forward strand.
CTGCTCAGCGACCGCAGCAAAGAGGAGATCGACCGGCTAATTGACGCGCAGACCACGCATCCGATGGAGGCGAAGAAGGCGCTCGCCTCCGACATTGTCGCGTTCTACTACGGACCGGAGGCGGCGACGGCGGCGCGCTCGGAGTGGGGAAACCGCTTCTCGAAGGGGCAAGACCCGGCCGAGATTCCCGAGGTGGCGATCTCCTCCGCGAGCTTGACGGACGGCCGCTTGCCCATCGGCAAGCTGCTGGTGGCCATGAAGCTGGCGCCAAGCGGCAACGAAGCGCGGCGGCTGGTGCTGGGCGGCGGCGTCAACCTCGGTCCGGACCGCGCGAAGGTGACGGACCCCAATGCGTTGGTAGCCGTTACCGCGGGACTGATCGTCCGCGTCGGCTCGAAGAAAGTGTTCCGCGTGGCGCTGGCGTGACGGGAGCATGGCATGAGCCGACACGCCCTGCCGCTCGCGGACGACGAGGTTCACGTCTGGAGCGCCGTCCTCGACCGCAGCGCCGCCGCGATGGCCGCGCTGACACGGATTCTATCGGCCGACGAACAGGACCGCTTGTCGCGCATTCGCTGCACGCGGACCTATTCCGAGTTCGTCGTCGCCCGCGGTGTGCTGCGTAATCTGCTCGGTGCTTATCTCGAAATCGATCCTTCGGAAATTCGTTTCTCGCTCGGACCGGTCGGCAAGCCCGAGCTGAGCCACCCGGGCGGGTCGGGCCTGCACTTCAACCTCACTCACTCGCGCGGGCTGGCCCTGGTCGCCGTGACGAGGCGCTGTGCGGTCGGCGTGGACGTGGAACACGTGCGGCCGATGTCGAACTATCTCGGCCTCGCCGAACGCTACTTCTCCCCGCGCGAGGTGGCAATCCTGAACGGCTTGCCGGACGAGCAACGGATGCCGGCGTTCTTTCACGCCTGGACGCGCAAGGAAGCATTTCTGAAAGCGATCGGCGTCGGCCTGTCCTACGGTCTGGAACGTGTCGAGGTGACGCTCGGTCCGGGCGAACCGGCTCGACTGACGAGCCTCGACGGCGCGGAAACGCGCGCGCGCTGTTGGTCGATGCGCCACCTGGAGCCGGCGCCGGGTTATGTCGGCGCACTGGCCCTGGAGCGCCACGATTACCGTCTGATATGCCGCGATTGGTTGGTTGAGAATTGAACGTACACTGCCGCTTGCGGCTTAGCGGTTGTTCTCCGCTAACGCGGCCAAGCCGCAACGAGTTAGCAACCACACAAAACCAGTCTGGCTGAAAGCTGTTAGCTGATAGCTAGTAGCTGTCAGCCAGAACTCGGCTGAACTTCTCCGCAGCTTGCGGAGAAGTTCAGAGGTAAGAAACTAAGCCGCAAGCGGCAGTCGCACGATTACGGCAGAATCACGTTTTTCAGCGCGAACGGAATCTCGATCGACACGCTCTTGCTGCCGGAGAACACCAGCTTCGACGGCGTCTGGTCCTTCTGCGGCTGGAAGACCGTGACGTTCTCGCGGACCACGCCGCCCATGTCCCGACGAAGGAGCACGTTGGTCCCGACGACCTGGATGGCGTTGCCCTTCTCATCTTCCAGCGTGATGCCGTTGCCCTGGTTCGGGAAGGCGACCGGACCGGCGGCGATGCCTCCCGGACCGACCACGACGACACCGGGTCGAACCTCGATTTGAACCTGGACGGGGGGAGCCGCCTGGGCAACCGGAGGCTGGAAGGCGAAGCCCTGCGCGGGCGGGACGGCCTGCGGCAACGGCACCGGATTCGGCAGGATGCGGATGCGCCCCGGAACGACGAACGGATCGTTGACGGCGCCGATGGGATTGGCCGGGAAGATGTTGGCCGGCTGCTCCAGCTCAAACTTCACGGTGATCTGACCGTTCGCGTTCTTGGCCACCTCGACGACCTTGATCTTGCCGCCCTGCGCGCCCTTGAACTCCTTGCCCGCGGCGTCCATGATCTTGTCGGCGGTGATGGCGGCGGTTGCCGGCGTCAGCACCTGGGCCAGGACCACGCCGGACAGCTCCTTGAGCGACTTCGACGCCTTCTCGCCCTTCTTCAAGCGCAGCGGAGCGTACTGGTCGGCGCCGCCGAAGAACACCGGGGCGCGGGCGATGGCCGGGAGGGCCACCGGGGCGTTCGCTTCCGCGGGGACGTTCGCGACCGCCTGCGCCAGGTTTTGGTCTCGATCGTCCACCGCCTTTTCGACGCGGACGTTGAGGATCTGCTGAATCTGGAGTTTCGGCTCGGCTGTCAGCCTCAGACCGAGAAGGATTTCCTTTTCGTTGGCCGGGCCGAAGACCTCGGGTTTCTCCATGACGCGAACGCGGACGGCGCCGCTGGCGTCCGTCGGCTGCGGCTTGGTCTTGCCGTCCATGAGGATGATCTGGTTCACGCCGTTGCCGTTCCAGCCGACGACGCCAAATCCACCCGCACCCGGTGCGGGCGCGGGACCGCCGATAATCTGAATCTCCGCGACGACCGGGGCCGCCTGAGCCTGCACCTGGAAGGCGAATGCCAACTCGGGCTGCGCGAGGACGGCCCGCTTCACGGCGCCGCGCTGCGCCTCCTCTTTCTGGGGCGGCTTTTCCAGTTCCGGCTTGATCTCGACGGGCGGCAGCGGCTGGATTCGGATCGGCACCCGGCGGATGGGCAGCGGACGCGGCCCAATGACGCCGACGCCCTGTGCCGAGTCCATCTCCGCGAGACCGGCCTTGTCGCAGAACAGCTCCAGCGCCTGCCAGAACGTCACGTCGCCGGTGTCGAGCGAAATCGTGCGATCTTTCAGCTTGCCGTCGGGATCGAGCAGGCTGATCGGATAGCCGCTCTTCTTGGCGAAGTCGGCCGCCGCTTCGGCGAGAGGGGTCTCTTTGTAGACGAGGTGGACCTTCTTGGGGGCCAGGACGCGGACGGTCTCGGCCCGCTTTTCGATCTTGGCGACCAGGTCGGCGGCCCGCTTGCTGACTTCGACGTCCTGGCTCGCGGTGGCCTTGCGCAGCGACTCAAGGGCCGGGGCGCCGATGGCGTCGAGCTCGGCGGTCGCCTTCTCGCGATCGGCGAAATCGTCGGCGCTGAGCTTTTCGATTAGCTTGTCAATCTTCTTGGCATCGACCGGCTCGGCCGCGCCGGTCGGGATGGCAATCAATGTGGCCAGTCCCAGAAACAGGACGAGGGCCAGACGAGGTAAACGATTCCACATGGTCATTATCTCCGCTTCCTTTGGTTGCTGGTGCAGTGCAGGCGATACGCTGCGAAAAACGCTCCCTGACGGTCGCGGCTCGTAGCGACGCGAGCAGAGTCATCGGCGTGATCCCGCCGCGAAATACGCGACGGGACAAGACTCAGACGTATCAAACAGCCCGACGGATTGCAAGAAAATCGTGAGGCGAGACTAACCTCAGAGCTTCATGCGCTCGCCGGCGCGCACCTGCCGTATTTTTTCGACGATCTCGGCGCCGCCGCCGTTGTAGACGAGCTGGCCCAACTCTAGGAGTTTCTCCAGATCGATATTAGCGTTCGATTTGACCATCAAGATGAAGTCGTGGGCGTCCTGGTACTTTTTTTCATCGACCCGATTCAGGCTGATCATCGCGGCGAATTTCATCGCCAGGGCCAGTTCGAGGGACGGGATGAAAAAGGAATGTCCTTCGGCCTCAACGGTATGAGTGTGCTTGAACGCCACACGGAACAGAGGTTCGTGCGGTTTGATCACATCGATCGCCACGGCCTTTGTTTCCCGATTGCGGAGACGAGTGACGATCTGATGGTCGTCGGCTACAAGATGCGGAAAGGCGGCGAGCAAGACGCGGACGGCCTTCTTTTCTCCCCGCACCCCGACGACGATGTCCACATCCTGCGTCGTCCGGGGTTCCCTCATCCAGCCGCCGATCCCGTGAGCGCCGACGAGCATGAACCGAATCCCCGCCTGGTTCAGGACGGCGATTACGTCCAACGGCAGGATGAATTGGTCCACGTAATACTCCGAGAGAGCGGTGGAGACCGCTAGGCTGTCGCGATGTACTTCGCGAACGATCATGGTATCCCCCGCTAAGTGTCTGTCCCACAAGTGGGTTCTACGAGCCGCGACCGTCAGGGAGCGTTGGCAACATGCCGCATAAACCGCTCCCTGCCGGTCGCGGCTCGTAGAATGCGACCCCTTGTGGGACAGACTCTAAGCCGCAAGCGGCACGGACCAGAACTCTCACGGCTCTTCCAGGTAAGTATACCCGTCCAGCCCCGATTCATAGAAGCGCAACAGCTGCTTCGACTCCGTCAGCGAAATCTTGCCGGAGCGCACCGCCCGCTCCACGTCCTTGCGCAATTTGCCGCTCAGCTCCTCGGAGCTGAATTGCACGTAGGCCAGCACCTCGCGGACCGTGTCGCCCTTGATGACCTCGTCGATGCTGTACTCGCCGTTGTCGTCCACGCTGACGTGGACGGCGTTGGTGTCGCCGAACAGGTTGTGCAGGTCGCCGAGGATTTCCTGGTACGCCCCCAGCAGGAACGCGCCGAGATAGTACGGCTCGCCATTGAAGGGGTGCAGCTGCAACGTGTTGCGCACGTCGCGCAGGTCGATGAACTGGTCGATCTTGCCGTCCGAGTCGCAGGTGATGTCGCCCAGCACCGCCCGGCGTGTCGGCGCTTCCGTGAGGCGGTGAATCGGCATCACCGGAAAGAGCTGCTTGATCGCCCAGCTGTCGGGCATCGACTGGAACACCGAGAAGTTGCAAAAGTAGGTGTCCGACAGCATCGCCTCAAGACCCTGGAGTTCTTCCGGCGTGTAGTCCAGCTCGCGGACCTTGTGCAGCGTCTTGTTGCACACGGCCCAGAACAAGCGCTCGACCAGGGCGCGCATCTCGAGGCTGAGCGAGCCGAGGTTGAACATGTTCAACGCCTCGTCCACGGCTTGCACGGCGTCGTGGTAGCTCTCCAGCAGGTTCTTCTTCTTCAAGTCCTTGTGGATGGCGTACAGGTCTTGCACCTGTTGCGGCGCGTCGGCCGGGACTACTTCCGGAGCCTGGTGGCCGTCGAAGTCGGACGTGCCCAGCACGTCGAAGACGAGCATGCTGTGATAGGCCACGACGGCCCGGCCCGACTCGCTGATGATCGTGGGGTGAGGAACGCCCGACTCCTCGCAGACGCTCTTGATGCGGAAGACGGCGTCGTTGGCGTACTCCTGCAACGTGTAGTTCACCGACGACTCGAAGTCGGTCTGCGAGCCGTCGTAGTCGATGCCCAGGCCGCCGCCGATGTCGAGGAAGCGCACGCCGGAGCCGATGCGATGCAGCTCGACGTAGACGCGGGCCGCTTCCGTGAGCGCGTTCTTGATGCTGCGGATGTTCGTGATCTGGCTGCCGAGGTGGAAGTGAACGAGTTGCAGGCAGTCGGCCATGTCGCGCTGCTTGAGGTACTCGACCGCTTCCAGAACCTCGGTAAGCGTCAGGCCGAACTTGGAGCGGTAGCCGGCGCTGGAGCGCCAGCGGCCGGCGCCGCGCGCCGCCAGCTTGACGCGCACGCCGACGACGGGCCGGACCTTGTGCGCCTCGGCGTGGCGGACGATCGCTTCCAGCTCGGTGAACTTCTCGACGACGGGGATGATCTGCTTGCCGATCTTGCGGGCCAGGACGGTCATCTCGATGAACTCGTCGTCCTTGAAACCGTTGCAGATGATCGGCGTATCGAGGCCGTTCGTCAGGGCCAGGACCGCCAGCAGCTCCGGTTTGGAGCCGGCCTCCAGGCCGAAGTGGAACGCCTTGCCGAAATCGAGGATCTCCTCGACGACCTGCCGTTGCTGGTTGACCTTGATCGGGTAGACGCAGCAGTACTCGCCCGCGTACTCGAATTCGTTCATCGCCTTCTTGAACGCGTCATGGATTTCGCCGACGCGGTGGCGCAGGATGTCGGTGAAGCGCAGGAGGATGGGAAGCTGGATGCCGCGTTCTTGCAGCTGATCGATCAATTCCTTGAGATCGACGGCGGCGTCGGCGCGTTTCGTCGGCTGGACGGTGACGTGGCCGTGTTTGTTGATGCCGAAGTAACCCTTGCCCCAGTGGCGGACGCTGTACGTTTCGAGGGCGTCCTGGATCTTCCACTTGTCCATCATCTCCGGCTCAACGCCTTTCGCCATCACAGTCGTCTCCAAGAGAAAGCGGACCCTCGATGCCGCCGGGAGTGCATCCCCGGCGCAACCGATCTATCATACCTATAATTGTACGAGAACGGTATCGGGAAACGCGCGGGCCGTGTCGGATGATTCGTCCGCCGGGACGGTAGGCAGCTGCCCCGAAAAAGTGGTGGACATCTCCTCCGGTGCGGGTACGATTGCAGCGGACGGCCTGCCCTCTCGAGATCACGGAACATCAGGGAGCTGACAGCCAATGCCGAGCCCATTTCCTGGAATGGACCCGTACCTGGAAGACGAGGCCGTCTGGCCCGCTTTCCATCACCAGCTGGTCATGTGTCTCTACCAGATGCTGCTTCCCGGCCTGGTCGATCGCTACCGCGCCCGCGTCCATCAACGGCGCTACGTCACGGAGCAGGTGTTGTTCACGTCCGTCCGGAGCGAAGCGCATCACGAAGACTACCTGGAAATCCGCCAGCGCGGCGACGGCGAGCTTGTCACGCTGATCGAGGTCGTCAGTCCCGGCAACAAGACGACCCAGCCGGGCCGCGACTCCTACCTGGCCAAACGCAAGGAAGGCCGGGAAGA
>JBBQPD010000304.1:0-6950 GCA_038331535.1 Gemmatales bacterium
GAAGGGATTCCAGGCGCGGGTGGCGTGATCGTCGGAACAGATCCCGTAATTTCCGAGGGTTGATCGTCGAACTCAACCACGGAATCAGCTCGATCCATGAAATAGAATCGATGTCCCCCAGGAGAATTCGCATCGGGGACGGCCCGATACAAGTCCACTCCAGAACCGGATCCCCTCGGTTTAGCGGCCGGGGACGAGGGCAATGGACCTTCCATACAGGTGTCAACAAACTCATCCAACTCATCGACCGTGTCGATGAAATCGGCAGGGCGATTCTTCGGCTGTAGAGGTTCGTTCATGTTGGTCACCCCACTACGAGCGGTTCACGCGCAACCATGATGCCATTATAACGGAATTCGACCCAGTACAGACCTGAGCGGGGAAAAGAACAAGAGGTGATCCGGAAAAGCACACCCTTGATACGAAGAGGGTCACTCCTGAAGCGAATCGTATGATGTTGACCGAGATAGGTCAGGTTGCCCGTGTCTGCCTCGACAATGGCAATTTGGGCATCTCCGGTACCCCGTCCTTCCGTCAGAACCAGATTGACACAGAAGCTGTGTCGAATCGGAACGCGGGATGCTCTGCCGTGAGGAGAATCTGCGAGAGCATCCCGAAGATATTCACCTTGTGCGGGGTAGCCGGATTGGACCGGGAGTCCTCGCACAGGATCATATGGCGGACGACGGGAGCGACGTCGCTCATAGCCTGTACCCCGCTGTTCGACCCGAACGGACAACCTGAGGAGAATCGCCGTCACGCCGGGAACAGATCGCGGTTGGCGATGACGGCGTTCCACGGCCGCATCACCCACCGGACGAAGATGCCGTTCTGGTGAAACGGGTCGCCCTGCAACAGCTTCTCGGCCGCCTCCTGCGAGTCCGCCTCGTAAATAATGAGCGCCCCGTAGTCGTCGGTGAACGGTCCCGAGGCGGCGAGCTGGCCGGCGGCTTTCAGCGCGGCGAGGTATTGGCGATGCACCGCGCGCACCGACTGGATTTTGTCCTTGTCCTTGATGTATTCGATGACGGCGGCGTACTTCATGCCGGCTGGCTCACTTTCTGGCGCTGGGCGACGGCTTGCGCGGCCGCGAACAGGCCGAAGAACAGGACGGAATAAACCAGGTCGCCGATCAGCGTGCCGCGGAAGAACGGCACGGCCGCGACGAAGCACTCGCCCAGGCCGGCGAACGTCCGCGCGTACAGTCCGCCGAAGGCCCACTCGGCAAGGTTGCTGGCGACGAAGAATTGCGCCGTCATCAGCAGGGCGCTCGGAACGGTCCACACCGGCCACGACTTGGAGCGGAGCATCCGGCCGATGGCGACGTTGAGCGTCAGACTGAGGTAGAGGACCGGCGTCGTCCAGGTGAAGGCATCCTCGCCGACGCGGGCCAGCGGCCGGATCAAGAGTAGGTCGGAGACTAGCATCACGCCCAGCGGCACGAGGAACGCCTTCCACGAGCTAAGGCGGGCGCCGGCGAACAGGCCGAGGGCGCCGACGGCGGTGAAGTTCCAGAGCCACTGAAAGTCCTCGCTCAACGCGAAATAGCGCGGGGCGAGGCGAATCAGCACCGCAAGGGCCGCGTAGCCGACGATCCAACCCCAGCCCGCTTCGCCGTCGCGGGTAATCCGGTTATCGCTCATGGACTGTCCTTCGTCATTGCGTTCGATCGGGTCATGGAACCGGTGTATCTTAAACGGCCGTCCGGGTCGCGGCAAGCATGCTCTTGATTGCCGCTTGCGGCTTCGCTGCGCCGGACCGCTAAGCCGCAAGCGGCGATTTGGCGGATTTAACGGATGCACCACGCGGCGCGGAGTGGTATCCTCGGAGTCTGGGTCGCGGATCGTCTCATCACCAGGAGAGCAACGCCATGATCGATTTGAATCGCCGTCAACTGCTGAAAGCCACAGGCGCGGGAGCCGCCCTGCTATGCTCCAGCCCGTTCGCCCTCGCCGCCGAGAAGCCGGAGAAAAAGCCGGACGGCTTCACGCTGCCGAAGCTGCCCTATGCCTTCGACGCCCTCGAACCGCACATCGACGCCAAGACGATGGAGATCCATCACGACAAACATCACGCCGCCTATGTCGCCAACCTGAACAAGGCGCTGGCCGACCAGCCTGACCTTCTCAAGATGAACATCGTTGACCTTCTCAAGAATGTCGAGAAGGTGCCGGAAGCGCTTCGTCAGACCGTCATCAACAACGGCGGCGGCCACGCCAATCACACGCTGTTCTGGAACGTGATGGGGCCGAAGGGCGGCGGTGCGCCGTCGGGCGCACTGGCCAAGGCGATCGACGCGGCCTTCGACAGCTTCGCCAAGTTTCAGGAGAAGCTCACGGCGGGCGGCATGACGCAGTTCGGCAGCGGCTGGTCGTGGCTGGTCGTGGACGGCAAGGGCAAGCTGGACGTGATGAAATCCGCGAACCAGGACAGCCCCTACCTCAAGGGTCTGACGCCGCTCCTCGGCGTGGACGTGTGGGAGCACGCCTATTACCTGAAGTATCAGAACCGCCGCGCCGACTATCTCAAGGCGTGGTGGAACGTCATCGATTGGGATTATGTCGCGAAGCGCCTGGGCGAGAGCACGAAGGGATGACCGATCGCCGCTTGCGGCTTAGCGGGCGCGCCCGCTAAGCCGCAAGCGGCGTGTCCGTCACATCAACCCCAAATCGAACAAATTATTGACCGTGCGCCACAGCCAGCGGGCGCACGTCTCATTGCGGCAGTGGATTTTCACCTGGGCCATCGAGCCGGGCATGATCGCCGAGTCGGGGTCGATGATCTCGACGTCGACGAGGTAGTGCTGCGTCTGCGGCACCAGCGTGTTCGACTTGACGCCGCCCTTGACCGCGACCGGGCCGCCGGCGCGATTCGATAGCGCCAGCGGAATCTTGTCGGCTTCCTTTTCCGGCAGGCGAATGATCCTTCCTTGCCAGGTCTTTGAATCGCGGCCGTGGACGCGGAGCGTGATCGGCAGCTCGGCGAACTGGCGCTGGCCGGGCGCGACGCCGCGTTCCTGGCCGGAACGCACGATCAGCCAGCCGTCGCGGGCATTGCCCTCCTGCGTGTGGACAATGTAGCCGAGGCCGTACTGCGAGAAAATCTGGTCCACCACCTGCACCAGGCGTTTGTCCTTCGCCTGGTAGGTGATCGGCTCGTCGGCCATGTCCTTCGGCAAGCCCGAATCCTCGTCGAGCCAGAGCTTCAGGCCCTTGCCCTGCTTCTCCAGATCGGAGAGCACGTCTTTCAGCGGCTTTTTGTCGTAGTTGACGCTCACCACCAGGTTCAGGCGCTGCCAGGCGGCCCGCGCGGCCGGCGTCGTCCGCAGCAGGTTCTCGCGCAGCTGGTTGAAGTCCGAGGTCACCACCGGCAGCGTGACGCGCAGCCGGCCGGGCGTGATTATGGTGCAGAACGGCTGGCCTCTCTCAAAGCCCTTGCCTTTGTCATCGACCGACGGCGCCCCGCTGACGACGCCACCAATCGGAGCTTCCAGCACCAGCACCTTCTTGACCTCGGTCCACTTCTCTTTTTCCGTGCGCGCCGACTGGCGGTCCTTGAGAGCGTTGTTCATCGCGGTTTCGATCTCGGACCATTGGTTCTGCGGCGCCGTGCGCCGTCGCTCTCCCAGCGTCGTGTGCTTCTCGTCGGCGTCGCGTTCCTCGCGCTCGGCCTTGCGATATTTGGAAGCGGCCTCGGTGTTTTCGAACTCGGCCAGCACGTCGCCCTTCTCGACCGTGTCGCCGTCGCGCACGTTCAGCTTGGTAAGCCGGCCGGTGAAGATCACCTCGACCTTGCCGTGCGCCTCGGGGTGCGCCTCGACGAGGCCGACGCCGCGCACCCGGCTGACGGGCACCGGCACGAAGAAGACGAACAGGATCAAGCCGACCAGCCCGGTGCAGGTGGTCAGCACGCGCCAACGTTTCATATCCGGAAGTCTCCCACGGCGGTAAATGTTCTTGCCGAGCCTGTACACCGGCCAGATCGTCATGGATGCCAGCGAGGCCAGCGCCAGCATGGTGCTGATGACCTCAAGCTTGTACGGCCGCAGCCAGTTGTACATGAACCAGAGAATCGTGAAGGTAATTACCCAGCGATACACGTAGCTGACGACGGCGTAGATGATGAACATCACCTTGCGCCAGAAGTCCATGTAGGCCTCCGGCGGCACCTCAATACCCAGGCACTTGTCGAGCACGAGGTTCGTGAGGTAGCGGTTCGCCTTCTCGCGGAGGTTGGGGATTTCCAGCCAGTCCGCCAGGACGTAGTAGCCGTCGTAGCGCATCAGCGGGTTGGCGTTGAAGACGACGGTGCTCACGCTACACACGATCATCAGGCTGAGCGACAGGTTGTTGATAAACGGCTGGCTGGGCGTGTTCCACCAGACGAACGTCGCGATCGAGGCGATGATCAGCTCGACGTAGATGCCGGCGCCGCTGATGATGATGCGGTGCCACTTGTTGGGCAGGGTCCAGGCGTCGGAGACGTTGCAGTACAGGGCCGGCGAGAAGCAGAGGAACAGCGCCCCCATTTCGTGGACTTCGCCGCCGAAGCGTTTACAACTGATGCCGTGGCCAAACTCGTGGATGACCTTGACCACGGCCAGCGACGCCCACAGGTAGACGACCGTCTTGAAGCTGAAGAACTCGTGGTAGTTCGGCAGCTTGCTGCGGAAGGTGTCGAAGTGCGTGGCCACCAGGACGACGGCGCTGCCCATCAACCCGATGCTGAGGAGAAAGAACCAGAGCGAGAAAACCCAGCCGACGAAGCGCATCATCTTCTGCAAGAGCCGATCGGGATCGATGATCGGAATCTTGATGTAGAGGATGTTGGTGAGCGTCTGCATCAGCTCGGTGCGCCGCCGCTTCTTGCGGCGGTCGAAGAGCAGTTTGCCGGCGCGCGGCGACTCGTTCTGGGCCAGGCCGGCGGTCAATAGTTGTTGCGCGAAACCTTCGAGGTCTTCGAGCTTGAGGCGTTCGGGACGGTAGCGCTTCTCGTAGGCTTTTTGCGCCTCTTCGAGCGTGCGCTTGCCGTCGAGGAACTGAAGCAGATAGTGTTCGTTTTCCTTGAGCCGATAGTAGCGCAAGCTGACGGGATCTTTGAGGACGTAGAACGTGCGCCCCTCGTACTTCTGCGCCTCGATGGACAGGTCGGGGCGCAGCAACAGGCGCAGCGCCTTGCGGCGTTCGAGTTCCTGCGGTTTGGCGGTGTCGATCATGGACGCACCCTTGATTGCCGCTTGCGGCTTAGCGGGGGGCGGCCGCTAAGCCGCAAGCGGCAGAATTCCTTACTTCGCCGTCGCGTCCGGCATCACGACGATGGTCGCGGTGCTGCCGGGGGTGAGCCACGTCGGCGTGTCCTTCACCTCGGCCCAGATGCGCACCTGGTGGTTCGTATCGACGGTCTTCTCCACCATCGAGATCGTCGCCGGGATGCGCTTGCCGCTCTCCTCGCGGTTCGGCATAGTCCAGACGAGAACCTGACCGTCTTGCATGCCGGTGACGGCGAAGTCGCCGTCGGGGCCGAACGCGCCGCAGGTGGCGGTGCTCTTCGTAGCCAGCTGGCGCAGCTCCGAGCCGCGGCCCTCGGCGAGCGGATCCATGTCGGCGCTCTTCGGCGGCGCGCGCCACAGCTGCGGCTTGCCTTCGCTGCCGCCATTGGTCAGGATGGTCCGGCCGTCCGGCGAGAACAGGGCCATCGTCGAGAACGTCGCCGAACTGGAGGCGTTTTGCAGCGTCCCCTCGATGTGGCGATCGCGCAGCGACACGACGCGCAGCTCCTTGTTCGAATCGAACAGGGCGCGCTCGCCGTCGGTGCCGAGCTGGGTCACGTCGCCGCCGCGGCGTTCAAAGCCCAGGTCTCTGACGAGCGGCTTGCCCGGCTCGGCCTTCCAGACGGTGAGGGCGTTGTCGCGGCCGGCGGAGATGAGCCGCCAGTTGTTCGCGGCCGGCTGATCGCCGCTCGCGGGCAGCACGCTGAAGGCCAGCGAAGTGACGGCGGCGCGGTGGGCGTCCACCAGCATTTGTTGCCGTTCCCATTTGCCGTCTTCCTTGTACGACCAGAGGATGATGGCCCGGTCGTCGCCGGCGGTGGCGCAGGTCTTGCCGTCGGGGCTGAAGGCGACGGCGGTGACCGGCCCCTTGTGCCGTTCCGGCAGCGCCGTCGGCACGACCTCGTTCTTCGACAGGTCGAAGACATAAGCCGAACCGTCCGCCGAGCCGACCAACAGCAGGTTTTGCTCGGCGCCCTTCGGCGTACAGGCCAGCGCCCGCACGGCCTCACGCATGCGCACCGGCTTCCAGGCTTCCTGGCCGGTCTTGGCGTCCCAGCCGCGCAGCGTCTTGTCCTCGCTGGCGGCGACGATCAGGCGCGGCTTGCTTTTGCTGCCGTCGCCGTTGCTGACGGCCACGGCGTTGATCTGCTGGTGCGCTCCGCCCAGGATCAGCGACGGCGTCACGCGCAGGGACACTTCGAGGTAGACGTTCTGGCCCTTGTAGAGCTTTTCCGCGTCCTGCACTTCGACCAACGCCTCGGCCCGCAAGTTGAGCGGGTTGACGATTTGCAGGATGACGTCCTGGTTGGCCTTGACGCTATCGCCGCGGTTCTTGGTGATCGCCTTCACCACGCCGGGAGTGGCCGCCCGCACCTCGTGCATGCCGACGTACTCCATGGCCTGGACCACCTCATATTCCGTGGAGCGGACGGCGGCGCGTTTCTGAAGCTCTTCGTAGGTGTAGCGCGACACTTGCAGTTCCGCCCCGCGCATCTCTTCCGGTTGGACGGAGCCGGGCCGTTTTCTATCTTGCTCGCGCAGAATTTGTAAGCGCTTCACGGCCTCTTCGCGTGTGCTGGCCGAGCCTTCCCGTTCGGCCTCCGCCGAATCGAGCTTCTGATACTTCGTCTGCAGGTCGATCACGGCCGACTTGGGATTGATGAGGGCCAGGAGATCGCCC
>JBBQPD010000305.1:0-6948 GCA_038331535.1 Gemmatales bacterium
AGCGCTTCTCAGCGCTCCCTGACGGTCGCGGCTCGTAAGCTTTTTTATAGCCTAACCGCCGCGGCGGGCTGCGGCCAGGGAGTACGTCGGGTCCGCCTCGTCCCATTTCACGTCGCCGGACGGGCCATAGGTTGTCGGCACGAGACAGTCTGTGTAACGAGGCTTCGAGGATGTGGCTACGGGCGCGTCGAATTATCTCCTTCTTTCGGTACGCTCCAATGAGAAGGTTCCGTACCACTCTCCTCCAGCAGCGCGTTCGACCCGAAAGATCCCGTCGAGACGAAGGCCTTTAAGGCGCACGAGCTTTCGATCCTCCGCATCCTCCAGCCACTCGAATTCGCCTGCATCCCAGCGTGTGACAGTTCCACGGCCGCCGCTGACCGGACCCTCGTAGTCGAGATACAACCGTCGATGATCTGGGATTCTCTCTGCCGTCACGGTCTGTTCCGGCGCGGGAGGAGCCGAGAGGCGCCAGCTGAGAAGGTGGTCCGCGGCTTCGAGCATGAAATCCCAGTGTTGAAACGGGTGGTCGTGTTCGAGGATGACGAATCGCGGCATGAGAACGACTCGGCGTTTCAGGCGGCAGGTTCGGCACAACCGGAAGAGCTTATTGGAGGAACGTCCGTCTGGACCTGCGCCGGAGTTTGCGAAGAGAAAGGTCGTCGGCTACTTTTTCCTAGCTGGCCGTTCGCGGCCGGGACTCGGGGTAGCGGCTGGACGACCCTCGCGTTGGGCGGTCGTCTCGCGCTGGGAGCCGCTACCTCGAGTTTTGAATCGCTCCTCGGGCCGCGCTCAAGCCGCCAAGGGCACGCTGATAGCCGCACTCAGCGGCTTGAACGCTTTCAAGACCAGGAGCCGGCCGATGATCCGTTCCAGCACAGGCAGCGGTAGCCAGCGCAAAACGTGCGGCACCTCCGCCCGGCGCAGATGGCGTTTATAGACGCGCTGCTCGGAGAACTGCTCGAACAGGCGTCGGAGTCCGCGCCCGCCAAACCCATTCGTGTCTGACGGGGCTGCCAGCGAAGTCGGCCGCAGCAAACGCCCCCACGGCAGCCAGTCGCGCCACCAAAAATCGACGTCATACCGCGCCCGCGCCACAACCAGCACTTTGCCGCCTGGCTTGAGCACTCGATAGATTTCGGACGCCACGGCGCGCACATCGTCCGTTCCAGACAGGTCGTTGATGCACGCGACGTCGATTGACGCCGATTCCAGTGGCAGCGCGGCCGGCTCGGCGTGGACGAAGCGCGCCTTCAGACCGCGCAGCTCAAAGTTTCGCCGGACCAGTGCCAGGCCGTCGGCAGACGGATTGCAGGCGATCACGTCGCAATCATTACGAGCGTACTGCACCCAGTCGGTCCCCAGACCGCCGCCGATGCCAAGCAGCTTCTCGCCCTGGTGCCTGCCGAATTCCAGTAGCCGGGGCATCCATCCACCCTGGCGCGAGTGGCGTGCGCTTTCGGCGTCGAGGAACCACTGCAAGGAAAACGGCTCGGCTCCCTGCCGCTGACGGCGCTTCGATTGAAACGCCTCACGCGCAAACAGGAAGTCGGCTGATTCGGAGATCGAGGAAGGTCCGGCCTGCTCCGCGCTGGCGATCGACGATTCCTCGACGACGGCCGGAAGCCAGCCTTTCCAGAGTCGCAATTTACTCGCGCCCAGTCCCGCCATACCGTCCTCTTGCCGACGCGCTGCTCGGACGAGAATCTGTCCCGCCACCTAGCCTGATAACCCAATCAATCGGCACGGTCAAGGTAGTTTCCCCAGTCGATTCCTGCCGAATAATCGGTAGTATCCGCGGGGCTAAGTGAATAGGAGAGAGGGCGAAGCGAGCGGAAGAGAAACGGCCTAGCTTGCGGGGAATGGGAGGCCGCGGCACGGAAATCAAATAAACTTCCAGACGATCAGGACAATCGCCAGGGCGACAGCGACTCCGCCTCCGATGAGCCACCACAGCAATTTCCTATCTCCAGGCAGCGAGGAGAGATCATCTCCCAACGGGCGAGCCTTCTTCCTGGAGCGAGACGAAGTGGGAGGAGTGTTCCCGTTGGAAGCGGCGACTTCGGTATCAGCGGCCACTTTTCCCCATGGAGCCGTCGGCGGCGTGCTTTTTGACTTTGAAGGAGCAGCGGGCGTTGCGGATGGCTTTCGCGGAACGACGACCGGGGGCGCGGCGGGACGGGCGGGAGAAGATTGCCGTGATGGGGTAGGCGCGGCCGGACGTACCACCGGCACCTTCGAGGGGGGCACACTCGCGGCAGGGCGGACCGGCATCGTTGCCGGGGGGGCCGTGAAGACCGGAACCGACGTAGATGTCGCCTTGCTGCCAACCTGCCACTGCTTGTGCGGCACCGGCGCCGGCGATGGCTCTCCCAGTGCAGGATTGCGCGCCCCGGTCGCGATGTTCTGCTCGCCAGGCGCGGTCCCCATCGCGGCCAGGCTCAGCTGCGGCATTTCCACTTCGGGCGGAGGAGCGATCTGCGACTGCGTCCAGGGGGCGAGCGCCTCGGCCACGGCCAGCGGCGTCTGGTAGCGCTGCGCGGGATCCTTGGCCATCATTTTTTCGATCACCGCCACCAATTCTTCGGGCACGTCCGGCCGGAACGAGCGGATCGCTTTCGGTTGCCGCGTTTGGTGCCAGATCAGCTTCTGGGCCACCGTGCCCTCGGCAAAGGGCGTCCGGGCCGTGAGTGTGAAGTAAAAAGTCGCCCCCAAGCTATAGATGTCCGCCCGGATATCGACCGAGTGGCTGTCGAGCGCCTGTTCGGGCGCCAGGTAGTCGGCGGTGCCGAGGACGTTCTCGTCGTACTTCTTCGTGAGCATGTCTTCTTCGTCGTGGAAGAAGCGGGCCAACCCCATGTCCAGAATCTTCACGATGCCGTTACGATCGACCAGGACGTTGCCAGGCTTGATGTCGCGATGAACCAGGCCGGCGGTCTCATGGGCGTGTTGGAGGCCAAGAGCGGCCTGGAGCATGTAGTGGGCCGACCGGACAGGATCCATCGGCCCGGCCTTCTTGATGATCTCCTGCAGGCTGGCGCCGTCCACATGCTCCATCACGAGGAAGTGGAGTTTTTCGTCCTGGTCGATGTCGTAAGCGCGGACGATGTTGGGGTGATCGAGGGCGGCAACGGCGCGCGCCTCGCGGTAAAAGCGTTCGAGCGCAGCGGGGTCGTCGGCCTTGGCGGTCGGCAGCACCTTGACGGCCACGCGGCGGCGCATGAGGCGGTGTTCGCAGAGGTACACGCTGCCCATGCCGCCGGACCCGAGACGCTCCAGCACGCGATACTTGCCGATGTTGAAGCGGCGCCATTTGCCGAGCAAGATTTGTTCGGATTGGAAAGCGGTGAGCAGGCCGTCGCGCACCATGACGGTGGCCACCTGCGCGAGGTCGGTCGGTAGTGTCCCCGTCTGGCGCAACCTGTCCACATAAGCGGAGAGCCGCTTCTCTTCGACGACTCCGCTCTTCTGGATCAGGTCCAGCAGCTCATTCAACGATGTTGGCGACGGCATCGGCCTACCTTTGCTGACGCATGAATATCCCGAGCCGCGATCAATTCAGCTGTTCCACAGGTCAAATATAGGTCGAGTCAGGTGGAAAGGCGCAGAAATCTCAGTTGGCACCCCCGGAGCGGCTTCCCCCGACGTGCCTCCTCACCCTCCACGCGCCCCAATTGATTGAGTTTGCCAGTAATGGACCAGTATCGCAAGAGGGCAGTGCAAATTATTTCATCTTTTTCCGAAAGCGTCATTCACGTTTGCCGCTTGCGGCTTAGCGGTCCTGCGTTCGACCTATCCCAGCAATTTGTGCAGATACAGGTGGAACTTCCCCAGCTTTCCGCCGTAGTTTCCCGCCGTAATGCCTAACACGCCCGGTTGGCAAGCCGCGCGCACGCCGGCTCGCATTGCCGTTTCCATCGCCGTCAGGTCGAGCGCGTCGAGCACGACCTCGTAGACCGCGTTCGCTCCTTCTGGGAGGGCGCTCTTTACTACGCCGCGAAGCGTCGGACAGTAGGCGTCGTTGGTGCTCGCGCGCAGTTTCTTGTAACGACTGCCAACCTTGCTGCCGCTGCGCACGACGCCGCCGGGGAACGGCATGATGACGCCGGGAACCGTCTTCACCGCCGTGACCGCGGCTTCCGCTGCCGCCAGCGCGGCCGCCTGCGTTTTGCCGGCAATCAGGAAATTGCCGCCTGCCACTCCCTTGATCGTGCCGAAGAGGTCCTCACAGAGAAACTCGCCGTCCATCACCGGCATGCGCCAGAAGCGCCGGCCTTCGAGCTTCTTGCTGAACTGCCAGCCGTCGCCGAAGAAACGCAGGTTGCCGCCGATGCGGATCGATTTGTCCTTCTCCACCGGCAGGGCGTTGTAGCACGCCGTCGTCGGACAGGTCAGCACACACTGGCCAACGCGGTTGACGACCGCCTTCTGCAGTGCGTCGCGGTTGAAGGCGAACAGGATCAGGCTGACGCCGGGCCGGCCGTCCGGCGTTTCATCCGCCGGCATTTCACGCTCGATGGCGGCCTCGGCGTCGCAACCGATGACCGACGCGGCGTAGCCCGTCGTCATCTGGCCGGCGGTGCGCGCCCACACCGCGGTCTCGGCGGTGATGACGACACGGCATCCGGTCATGCCGAAAGCCTCGGCGAACGTGTCTTCGATGGGAACGTCGTTGATCGTCAGCAAGGGGGATTCCAGGAAAAGGTCAGGAAAGAGGCTTCAAATGCTGGAAGAAGCCCTGTTCGGCGAGTTCCTCCACGACGTTTTGGATCGCTTCGACTGTCACCTCGGGGAGGACGATCGTATTTACTTCCGCGAAGAACGCTAGGCCGGATTGCCTGAGAATCTCCAATTCCTGACTGAGACGAACGGGATCGATGAAGAAGACCGGATAGCGTGTGCCATCGGCGAGTTGGACGAGGGAATGACTCAAGTACCCGCGTGAGGGCATCTCAAACTCACTTTGTTCATCGAAGTCCTCGGGAAGGAGAACGACGGCTTTCCGATCGGTAAGGGTCGCCATGATTTTCGACTCCGGTGAAGTCGGCTTCAATTCGTTACCAGGACGACCCTGGCCAGCGCGTCTTCGTATTCCTGAAAGGTCATCGGTGCTATGGGGACGATCTCATGGTGGAACGGATCTTTACCAATCTGAACGATCTGGAGTTCCGGAGGCACCTTCGTCACCTGGAATGCGCCCCCGAAGCGGTCCAGGCCGTCCGGTCTACTGTAAACCGAGATCCCGCGCGTCGGTTGAAGCAGACCCGTCTTCCGATTGAAAACCACGTCACGCAATCGTGGCGTCAGACTTGTTCCGCCCCGATAAAACGTCTGGCCATTCATTTGATTCTAGTGCCGAACGCGGTTCAAGGCATCACGAAACCGTTTCGCCGCGAGCGCGGAGTTTCAGCGCTCGCGGCCAAACGTCGTTACACGTATTTCGTCACGCCCGGCTTCGGCACCGCCGGCACCGGCATCTCGCCGAATTCGTACTTCGCCGGCGTCAGGTTCTCCTTCGAGTTCAGCACCATGTTCCAGGTGATGTTCTTGCCCGTGTAGGTCGCCATACGGCCCATGATGGCGATCAGCGTGCTCTGCGCCATGTAGTCGCCGTTGTTGATCGGCGTTCCCTTGCGGATGCTGGCGAAGAACACGTCGTGCTCGTTCTGGTACATGTCGTCGCGATCGCCCTTCGGCTTGGCGTGGCTCCACAGCACCTCGCCCTTGTGCGACGAGATCGTGTGCCGCTGTACGCTGCAAATGCCCTTGGTGCCGATGAGGTAATCGTTCACGTCGGAGTCGGTCTCGTTCTGCTGGCGCGTGAAGGCGAACCCCTTGACGCCATTCTCGAATTCGTAAATGACGGAGTGGTGGTCGAAGATGTTGCCGTATTCGGGACCGGTGCGCGACTGGCGGCCGCCGAGGCCGACCGCCTTGACGGGGTGGGCGTCCTTCAGCGCCCAGGCCATCTTGTCCAGGCTATGAATGTGCTGCTCGACGATGTGGTCGCCGGACAGCCAGGTGAAATACAGCCAGTTGCGCATCTGCCATTCCATGTCGGACCAGCCCGGCTTACGCGACTTGTTCCACAGGCCGCGGGCGAGGTAGTTCGTGTGAATGGCCACGATGTCGCCGATCTGGCCGTCGTGGACGCGCTTCATCGTCTCGAGCTTGGCGCGCTCGTAACGGTAACAGAGGCCGGAGACGATTGAGAGGTTCTTCGCCTTCGCCTTGCGGCACGACTCCATGACGCTAAGGACGCCGAGGCTGTCAGTGGCGACGGGCTTCTCGCAGAAAATGTGCTTGCCGGCCTCGACGGCAGCCTGAATGTGGGCCGGCCGAAAGTGCGGCGGCGAGCAGAGCAACACCACGTCGCAGCAGCCAATGACTTGCTTGTAGGCGTCGAACCCGGTGAAGCAACGCTCTTGCGCCACGTCGATCCGCGCGGCAACGCTGGCATCGCCCTTGAGCTGTTCGAGACTGCCCTGGATGCGATCGGCGAAGGCGTCGCCCATCGCGTAAAGCTTGACGTTCGGATCGGCAGTCAACGCCTGCGTGGCGGCGCCGGTGCCGCGTCCGCCGCAGCCGACGAGGCCAACCTTGAGCGTGTCGCCGCCAGCGGCATGGACCGATGGCACAGAGCCGAGGAGCGTGGCTCCGGCCGCGACGGCGGAGGCAGTGAGGAAGTCGCGGCGCGTAGCGGCGGATGGGGAAGTGAGAGGCTTCGTCACGGGTGTATCTCCTGGCGATCAGGAAGGGA
The DNA here is from genome assembly GCA_038331535.1 of Gemmatales bacterium. Classification (GTDB taxonomy): domain Bacteria; phylum Planctomycetota; class Planctomycetia; order Gemmatales; family Gemmataceae; genus JBBQPD01. Next base: position 6,761 of record JBBQPD010000305.1, read on the forward strand.
AACGGGGCGGGTGTATTTTAGCTACCAGTACCCGGTAGCAGGGTAAGAGTCAAGGAGGTGGCGGCATCGCTGAAGGAGTAAGCGGTTTTCACACGGAAGGAGCCGCGCACGAAGTAAGCGGTTTTCACACGGAAGGAGCCGCGCACGAAGTAAGCGGTTTTCACACGGAAGGAGCCGCGCACGAAGTA
>JBBQPD010000306.1:0-6940 GCA_038331535.1 Gemmatales bacterium
TGTGTCGGTTCCAGGTTGCGTCTCGTCTGGCTCGTGATCTGAACAACGATGGTGCTCTCAAGACGGCGGTTGTCCCGGTCATTCTGAATGACGAGTGCAGGACGCACTTTCGACGCACTGCGGTCACTGAAGGGAAAATCCACCAGCACCACGTCGCCACGGTGGACGGTCATGACTTTCTCCGCGGATCGAGCGCATCGTAAACATCCATCGACGGATCATCCCAGCCCTCGCGTCCGAAGACTTCCATCGCTTGCCGATAGGCGTCTTCAACAAATCCCGAATCGTCATCCGCGAGTAACAATCCTTTGAGTCTGGCAAATACATCTGCGTCCACCAGGACATATGTCTTGCGGGTGTGCGGGTCCACGAATGGCGTTTGCGGATCAGAGTGGACAGCTTGTTGCTGTTGTTCGGTCAGTTCGATCATCGCTCCCTCCTTCAGGGCGATTATACCGCGCTTCGTCGCCTCATACTGCCCCCGTCAACCGCTCAAACGCCTCTCGGTATTTCGCCCCTGTCCGCTCCACAACTTCCGCGGGCAACTCCGGCGGCGGGCTGTTCTTGTCCCACGGCGTCGTCTCCAGCCAGTCGCGCACGAACTGCTTGTCGAACGACGGCGGACTGACGCCGACGCGATACTCGTCCGCCGGCCAGAAGCGCGAGCTGTCTGGCGTCAACACCTCGTCGATCAGAATGATCTCGCCCGACGGCAAGCGGCCCCACTCGAACTTGGTATCCGCTAGGATGATACCGCGACTGCGGGCATGGTCGGCGCCGCGCCGGTACACGTCAAGGCTGCGGTCGCGCAACTCCGCCGCCACTTCCGGGCCTGTCACCGCGACCATTTGCTCGAAGGAAATGTTCTGATCGTGGCCGCTCTCTTCCTTGGTGGACGGCGTAAAGATCGGCTCCGGCAGCCGCTCCGCCTGGCGTAATCCTGCCGGAAGGGCGATGCCGCAGACCGTGCCCGTCTTCTGATATTCCTTCCAGCCGGAGCCGACGAGGTAGCCGCGCACCACGCACTCGATGGGAACCACCGTCGTCTTCTTCACGAGGCAACTACGGCCTTCCAACTCGTCGCGCCGCTCGGCGAACGCCGGTCCCATCGCGGCGAGATCGGTGCCGAGCAGGTGGTTCGGCACCTTGAGGAAGTCGAACCAGAACAGCGACAGCGCGGTGAGGACGCGGCCCTTGTCGGGGATGGGCGTCGGCAGCACCCAATCGAAGGCGCTGATACGGTCGGTCGCCACCAGCACCAGTCGGTCGCCGAGGTCGTACACGTCGCGCACCTTGCCGCGACGACAGGGATAGCCGGAAACATTGCTCTGTGCTAGCGGCGGCATCGTATCCTCGCGCATCGGGTTGAACGAACCACGGAAGCGGGCGCGCCCGGCTGCCGTGGTTCATTCTATTGTCGATTTGTTAGTGGTAAGCCGCCAAGCGCTGCGCCAGGAATTCCAGCGCTCCCGGCATCAGCTTCTTGGCCGTCGCGCGGTCGTGGTGTCCCTCGGGATCGTAGCCGACGTGCACCGTCAGGCCGCGCTCGCGGGCGCGGTACAGGAAGCTCTCGACCTGCGCCGTGATGTTGAACTCGTCCTTGCCTCCGTAGGCGATGTACATCGCCAGCCGGCCTTCGCGCACGTCGTACTCGTCGAGCATCTCGATCGGGTTCTCGCGCGCGACGTGATCGACGGTGTCGCGATTGCGGACGCCGTACAAGGGTCCGACTATCTTGGCTTGCCGTATCTTGAGTAGGGAAAAGCTGCCGACTACTTCGATGCGTCGGCTGAAATCGGTACGCCAGCCCCAGCAGTCGGGATCGAACGGACGCATGTACTTGCCATGACAATCGAGCCAGCGCACGTTGACCGGCGGAAACATCCCCAGGACCGACTTGAACTTATCCGGATGCTTGATGGCCTTGTTGAACGCCGCCCCGCCGCCCATTGACACGCCGGCGATGACGTGCGCCTCCGGCTCCGGCAGGATGGGATAGTTCCGCATCAGGAAGTCCCACACGTCGATCATCAGGTAATGTTCGAAGTCGCCGCCGCGCGGAGTGTTGAGGAAGAAGCTGCCGGTGCTGAGCAGCGAGGAAACACCGCGAAAACTGCCGTCCGGAGCGGCAATAATGGTCGGCGGCAGTTGCCCGCACGCGATCGCTTTGTCGAGATGGGGAATCACGTCATCGAGGAACGACTCTTCATCCTGCGAAAACCCGTGCAGCCACAAAATGAATGGATACTTCTTGTTGCAGTCAAAGCCGGGGGGCAGGTAGACGTAGAGGTCGCGCTTCTGTTCGAGGGCGGGCGACCAGATGCTGTTGTCATGGCCATGATTCTTTGTGTGATCGACGACACAGCCATGCAATTTCTGGTTGGTGCGCACCAGCTTGAAGGGCTTGGGCAGAACGTGCGCCGTCGCCCGCGATCCCGACACCAGGAGCAGCACGACAGTGAGGCAGGTTGCGAGTTTCACGGCACGAATCCCTGTGTCGTCTGCGGCTCATCCCAGTTCTTTATTGTTCGGTCTATCGGCCGTCATCGGCCAACCGGGATCGCAACAGGAAGGCGAGGCGACCTGGGGAGCGCACAGAAAGAAGATAAAGAAGGAAGAATCCGCAACGCGAACACGCTCAGAAACTGCTATTGCCGCGTCGGTCGGAATAAAGGTACAAGTGCAAGTCGCGCCCAGCGGTCGAGAAGGACTTCTCGATCCGTCGCGCCGATCGGCAAGGACGCCGGACGCCCCCGGTGCACATCCGCACACGACTTCCGTCACGCACCACGAACACAGCATCTCCGTCGTCGTGTGCTTCTCCCGGTGCCCTCCAAATGGCAGGGGCCGCCCCTGGCGGTACTCTCACCGGGCAAGCTGTTCCTTCGCCGGAGACCTTGACCATGCTTGTATTGTCACGTCGTCTGAATGAGAAGCTCCTCTTCCCCGGTTTCGAGACGGCCGTGCAAATCGTCGGCATTCGAGCGGGCACGGTTCGCCTCGGCATCGAGGCGCCGGACGAGGTGCGCGTCCTGCGCGCGGAGGTTCCCGACCGCGCCGCCGAGTGGGGCCCTGACCCGGAACCGGAGTTCACCGAGGAACCGCCGACGCTGCTTCGTCTTAATCAGTTGCTGAAGAAACGGCTGGACATTGCCCAACTCGGCCTGTCCGAAGTTCACACGCATCTGCGGGCCGGCCACGAGGAGGACGCGAACAACACGCTCGCCAACCTCAAGGAAGACCTCGCCATGCTGCGGAGGCGGGTGCAGCGCGAAGTGGAGCGCACGTGCCTGCTCGCTCCCTCACTGGACACGGACGAGGAAATCCCGCCGCGCCCGCAGTTGGCCCAGCGGCCGAAGTGAACGATTTGCAGATTGAAGGAGCCGCGCACTCAGTAAGCGGTTTTCACGCCGCTGAGTGCGCGGCTCGTGAATCCCTGCTGACTGCGTGCGCGACCCCCTGACGCAGCCCGCTTACTTCGTGCGCGGCTCCTCCAAATCGCATTTCTGCTGCTCTTGCATTCTCCCGATACGACGGCTATGAGACGACCCCGCCGCGTGAGGCGGAGAGCGAAATAATAATCGTGAGAGTTTTTTGCGTTACTTTGGAGGGGATGCGAGTAGAATGAGAATCCGTCGGGTCGCGGAGGCGGAGTGGATTGCGAGGCCCCGCAAATCTATCGCGGCGTTACCGAGGACGCCGCGGGCGGGTCAACTCCCTCACGGGCCCCATCAGGATGAGGCTCTCTGGATGCGCTTCTTCACGGAGTGCGTCGCGTTTATACGCGAATTCCGACGTCAATTTCGCACTACGGGCGCGATCCTGCCCAGCAGCCGATTCCTTGCGCGCGCCCTGGTGTACCATCTGCGGCAGCCGCGTCCCGCCGCCCGCATCCTCGAAGTCGGGCCAGGCACAGGCTCCGTCACCCGCGCCATCGCCCGGAACATGATGCTCGACGACCGGCTCGACGCCGTCGAGATCAACGAGCGTTTCGTCACGCATCTGGAGCGTCGAGTCGCCGAGGATCGTGTTTTCTCACACTGCCGCGACCAGGTGCAGATCATTCACGCGGCCGTCGAAGATCTGGTTGGCGATTCCGTGTACGACTACATCGTCTCCGGCCTGCCATTGAACAACTTCTCGGTCCACCAGGTCCGCGACATCTTCGCATCGTTCAGTCGGCTCCTGAAGCCGGGCGGCGTGGTGACGTTTTACGAGTACCAGTTCGTGCGCCTGATCAAGACGCCGTTCGTCGGCCGGTTGGAGCGGCGCCGTCTGGCCCGCGTCGGCCGGGTGATGCGCCAATACGTCCGCGATTTCCAGGTGCGCCGCGAGCGCGTCTTCATCAACGTGCCGCCCGCGATGGTGCGGCATCTACAACTGAAGCCGCTTCCGGACTTCCCGATCCTCGCGGTTCGCTGAAGCCAATGAGCCGGGGTTCTGTTCCTGGCTCGCCGTCTCACCCTTGCTCTCACATCTTTTGATCCCGATGCCCGACTCGACGCCGTGACGTGCCCGCTTGACCGCCGGCGCGGCGGCGACCATTCACTCTCGAACGGAGGGATCCGTGATGTCGCGTCGTTTCCTGCGCGGCGGTCTATTGTCCGCCGCACTTTTCGGGGCCACGGCGCTGGCCCCGCTCGCCGCCGCCAAGCCGCCCGATCTTCCTGCCGAGGTCAAGAACGTCGCGACACCTGTCGTCGTGTCTGACGAAGGGTTGATGCCCTTGCCTCCTCCCGCTGCCGACGTGAATCAGGCCGGCAACACCGTCCCCGCGGCCGGGTTGGTCATGCCGCAACCGGTCGAGGAACCGGACCCGATCTTCTATCGCCTGCATCTCGCCGACCGAAAGATGATGACTTCGTGCCTGCTGTTCGGCGTTCATCCGCTGCTGGCTTTCACGGAGCCGGAGCGGATTCTGTACTTGCCGCAGGAGATTCGCGAGTCGCTGGAAGAGGCCAGTAGCGCGCCACAAACGCCTGCCGCGATTGTTCCGATTAGTGGTTCTGTCTCCCGACCCACTGGTGCCGGCGCTTTGATCGGCGCTGGCCTCGGTATCGTCATCGGCGTCGCGGAATCGAATACCGGCTCACTGATGTTCGGCGTCGGGGTCAACTCGGACGCCGGGCTGACCGGCAACATCGTAGTAACGGGAGCGAACTTTCTCAACCAGTATAAGCCCCACGGTGTCATCGGTGGCACGGCGACGATTGGCTTTCTGACGATCGATCTCAATATCCAGGTCGTGGCGGCCCCTCCCGCCGTCTCCGTGTGCCCGCGTCTTCAGCAGCAAGCCGTTCCCGCACCGGTGACGTTCGAGAAGGAACGCACCGTGCTGGACAACCTCAACGCCCTGGAGGAAAGCGATCGTCTGTTCCAGGCCGCGCAGGAAATGCTCCGTACCGGTCGTGTCTGCGAGGCGCTCGACTTCTTCGAGAAGATAAGCCGTCTCTGCCCCGGCAGCCGTTATGAGGAGATGGCCCAGGCGGTCGTCGCCGAAGTGTTCAAACATTTCCCCGGCGCGACCGAGGAAGCGGAAGAAGGCGCGAAGCAGAAAGCCATTGAGGAGAGCTTCGACGGCTGGAAACGGTGCTTCAAGATTTTCTTTCCCTTCATCAAGAGCAATTCCAGTGACAGTTCTGGTCGTGTAAGCGAACTTCTCCGGACAAGTGAAGATTCGGGTTTACTCCCGATTCATCCAGAATGGGAGTGGTTTTGGTTCTTGGATCAACCCGCGGCCCCCCCCACTTACGATCGCATTCACGGCGACGTCCAGTACAAGGAAGAGGAAGAAATTGCGGATGAGCCAAGTTCGCCCGAAGTCTTCGGAACGCCGTTATCGCTGATCCTGTCCGACCTGCTCACGGGCCAGGGATTGAACCTCTATCCCGAGAAGCCGGCGGCACCGGCTGCGGAGGAAGAAGAGCAGGAACTCTCTCCGCAGGAAGCGAAACATCAGGAAATCGACCGCCATTTGAACATGCTGGTCACGCATCAATTCAAGAACATCCCGCTCATGGATGTTCTCGAAGAGATGCACGACCGCTACGGCCTGAAAATCGCCATCGATAAAAAGGCGCTGGCGCACAAGGGTATTGACGCTTCCCGCCTCGTTTCGATCAAGCTGGAGCAGATGCCGCTGAAGTCGGCGCTCCGTCTGCTGCTGAACAACGTCGGCCTGTCCTATGTCGTCAAGGACGATGTGGTTCAGATTTCCGCGCCAGGTTCCTGCACGCGGACTGTGGGCAATCTCAACATCGGCGTGGAACCTGGTTCGCGCGTGATGGCGGATGGCTTGCTGAAGGCGGCGCGGCTCGCGCTGGAAGGCGGCCGCTATGAACAGGCCACGGACTTCGCGCGCCAGGCGTATGCGCTTGACCCGGTGCGGATGCGTGAGGACGATTCACTGTACAGTCTCTATCTGCTCGTCGAGCAGCCGGCGGGGAGACGTATCAACAATCAGCCGGCGGGAGTCGCCGGCGAGCCGTCGATTCGACCGAACCTGCCTGGCGTCGATCCGCGCGTCGTCGCCGCGATGGAAAAGGTGCTGGGCGAATTTGAAACGACAAAGCCGCGCCTGGAAATTGTCGTCGAGGAGGAGCAGGAGCCGCGTGTCCCGGCGACCTCAACCGAGATCGTCGAGCCGTTCGTCCTCGGCGCGACAAGGGCCGTGAAGGCTTATGGCTGCGCCAAAGACGTGTGTGGGGCCCGCCAGCTCATGGGGTGCGTCTGCGATGTCGTGGCGCCGGGTCACTGCGTCGAGATGCTGAAGGAGATCGCGGACTTTCGCGTCGGCGTTCTGCTGACCGAACGCGGCCCGACAGCGGGCAAGATGTTGTCGTTCGGGCTGCTCGGCTGGAGCGTGACGGACGTTCCCGGCGCCGCGGACGAAGACGAGTAAAAGGTTGATTTCCACGAGCCGCGACCGTCAGGGAGCGCT
>JBBQPD010000307.1:0-6922 GCA_038331535.1 Gemmatales bacterium
AAAATGATGAGTAGCCCGGTCGAGACGCCGATCAAACCGCCGATCGTCGTCTGCACCACGGCCTCGATGAGGAATTGCATCGTGATGTCGCGGCGGGTGGCGCCCAGGGCCCGGCGGATGCCGATTTCACGGGTGCGTTCCGTCACCGTCGCCAGCATGATGTTCATGATGCCGATGCCGCCCACGACGAGCGAGATGAAAGCGATCATGCCGAGCAGCATCAGGTAGCGATCCTTGGCCCGCTCGGCCTCTTCCAGGCGGTCGAGCGGCACGGTCAGCTCCGTGTCGCGCTTCTGGTGCCGATCCAGGATCGTCTTGATCGCCGCGCCGGTCGGCCGCACCTCGTCGGTCTCGGCCACGGACAGCGTCACCTGATTGTATTCGACTTGCTCGCCGCTCATCGTACCGATCTGGCGAAGGAAGACGGTCGCCCCGAAGCGGCCTGAAGCAGTGCCCAGCGGAATGTAGACGTCGTTATTGAAGTCTTCCGCCGCCTGGCTGCCGCCGCTGCCGGCGGTTGACATCCGCTCGGCCGCGACTCCAACCACCAGGTAACTGAACTTATCGACGAGTACGGTTTCGTTGAGCGGGCTGCCGAACGGAAACAGGCTTGCAGCAACGTTGGCACCGAGGACGCAGACGTTCTGCATCTCCTCGCCGTCGCGGTCCACGAGGAATCGACCGGCGGCCGCCTGAATGGTGTTGATGTCCTTGTACTCTGCCGTCGTGGCGACGATGCGCGAGTTCCACATGTGCTGATCGTGATAGACCGGCTTGGGGAAGATGCGCATCGGCACCATGCGGATGATGCTCGGAATGGTGCCGAACAGGTCGTAGTCCTTCTGCGTGATGCCGTAGCGGGCCACGCGGCTGCGCGACTGCGTCGTGACCTCCTCCGGCGGTTTGACGCTGCGTACGATGATGTTCGTCGCCCCGAGGCGCTTGATGTCCTCCAGGGCGTCTTGCATGCTCCCTTCGCCGAAGGCCATCAGCGCGATGACCGCGCCGGTGCCGATGATGATGCCGAGTACCGACAGCATGGCCCGCAGTTTGTGCAGCCACAGGCTGCGCAAGGCCAGCGCGAGCGTTCGGCGACCCTTGTCGCGGGACAGGATCATTCCCATGAAAATGAAGTACACCACCAGAATCAGCAGCGAGGCGATGAAAAAGAATGATTCGAAGAAGCGCATGGTGGTGAGTCCAAAGTCGTCGCGAAACGGAAACAGGTGTCACGCGGTCGCCGGTCCCGTCATCAAGGCATTAGGCATGTCCGGGACGACGGGTGCCGGCGGCAGTCCCGGTCGGCGGTCGTTGCGTTCGTCCGACTCGATCAGGCCGTCGCGCATGCGCACTACGCGCCGCGCCCAGGCGGCGATGTCGTTCTCGTGCGTGACCATGATGATCGTTTTGCCTGCCTCGTTCAGCTTCGAGAGCAGGGCCATGATCTCGTCGCTGGTGCGCGAGTCGAGGTTGCCGGTCGGTTCGTCCGCCAGGATGACGTGCGGGTCGTTGACCAGCGCGCGGGCGATGGCGACGCGCTGCTGCTGACCGCCGGAAAGCTGCGTCGGTCGATGTTCCAATCGGTCGCCCAACCCGACTAAACCGGCCAACTCGATACAGCGGCGGCGCGTCTCCTCGCCCAGCGGCCGGCGCTGATAGAGCAACGGCACCTCGATGTTCTCGACGACCGTGTACTGCGGCAGCAGGTTGTACGATTGGAAGATAAACCCCAGATAGAGGCTGCGGATCTCGGACAGCTGATCGTCTTCCATCTGGGCGACTTCTTCATCGCCGAGGTAGTACGCGCCGCTGGTCGGCCGGTCCAGACAGCCGAGCACGTTCAGCAGCGTCGATTTGCCGGAGCCGGACGGACCCATGAGGGCGACGAAGTCCCCTTCCTGCACCTCGATCGACACGCCGCGCAGGGCTTTCACCGTGCCGCCTTCAAGGTGATAGTGCTTGACCACGTCAATAATGCGAACGACGGCGCCCATGATCGATTCCGGGATTGAGTGAGCCCGCAGCGCCAGCAAGGGCTGATTCCTTGCTGGCGCTGCGGGCTCACGTTACTTCCGTTCGAGCGTCGGGGTGCCGCCCGGTCCGCCCGCTCCGCCCTTGCCCTTGCCGCCCTCGGGCCGGCCCGGTTCGCTCGACTTCTTGTCGGCGTCCTTGGCGCCCTTCTTGTCCTTATCGCCGAGCAGGGTGCGCGGGTTCAGGACGATTTCTTCGCCCTCGGTCAGACCTTCCTTGACCTCGACGAAGGTGCCATCGTCCATGCCCACCTTGATCTCGCGGGATACGGGGCCTTTGGCCGTCTGGACGTAGACGCTGGGCTTGCCGCCCTTTTCGAGCGGGCTAACGACCGCCTGGATCGGGATAGCCGGCACTGCGATCGGCCGGCCTTCCTCGTCCGTGGTTTCCTTCTTGGTGTAGATCGTGCAGACGGCGCTGAGGCCGGGCTTGAGCTTCAACTTCTTAATCTCTTCCATCTGCGCCTTGTCCAGTTCGTCAGCGCTGAGGCCCGGATGCTGTTCCTTGTACCCCTCCAACCCGGTGATCTCGACCATGCCCTGGTAGACCTTCACATCGGGCGACATCCAGTCCGGCGGCGAGGCGACGTTGGCCACCATCTTCACCCGGCCTATCAGCGCGCGGTCGGACACCGCCTCGACGCGGATGGTGCATTTCAGATCGGTCTTCATGTTGTTGATGAACGCTTCGTGGATGCGGACGTTGACCAGCATGTGCGACAGGTCGGGGATACTCAACATCTTTTGGCCGAACTGCACCGGTTCGCCCTGGGCGATGATCGACTGGTTCGAGCCGCTGCCCCGTTGCGTCTGCTCCGGCACGGCGTAAACGACGATCCCCGAATTCGGGGCCATGACCTTGCACTGGGCGATCTGATTGATGAGATCCTTGTACTGGGCGTCTTGCTGGTCGAAGATCGCCTTCTTGGTCAGCTCGTCGAAATAAGCCGTCCGCTCCTGGACCTTGGCGTCCAGAATGGCGTTCTCCAGGTTCTGACGGGTGGTGGGGTCGGTGTAGTCCGTCAGCACCTTTTTCGCCTCCTGCTTCTTTTGCAGGTCGAGCTTGTTGCCCATCAGCAGGGCGCGCTCCGCTTCTTCCTGGCTAACGGTCATGTAGGTCTTTTTGACCATGCGCGACACCCAGGCCATCCGGTCCTCTTCCTGGAGCAGGTTCGACTCGGACGTCTGAATTTGGCCCTCGAAATCGTGCAGCTGTTGCGGAAAATCGCCCTTGATCCACTTGTCCTTGTTCTGCATCGCCAGCGCGATGGCACTCTTCTTGAGGGGGTAAAGCTCCTTCGCGGCGGTATAGTCGGCCTCGGCCTTATCGCGGACGATTTTCTGGTTCGTCGCCTGTTCCTGGAGGTAGGAATCGTCGATCTCGACGAGAGGGTCGCCGGGTACAAGCACGATGCCGCACCAGGCCATGACGGCGCCATTGACATAGGTACCGTTCTCGACGACCCACTTGATCTTGGGCGCGCCGCGGCTGCCGGTCTTGACCTCGCACTTGATATCGCGGTTTTCGCGCGCCTCCAGGGCGCCGCGCTCGACGATCTTGAGCTGCAAGAACTTCTTCTTGACTTCGCCAAAGGAGAGGTCGGTGCGAGCCGCGGCGGAGCGGAACCAAACGAGCCAGACGATCAGCGCGATCACAAGCAGGCCGAGGCCGCCCGCCGGCAGGAGGAAGCGCGTGGGCCGTCGTCCCTGCTTGGCCCTCGGTAGGCGCTGGGTCTGGGGGAGGGCGGAGCCGTTTGGGCTAGCCGCGTGACTCAAGGCAGACGATTCCGGGGGCGCTGCCGGGACGTTCGGTTGCAACGACATCGATCCGGACTCCTCACAATTTACCGCTTGCGGCTTGGCGGTGCCTGACCGCCAAGCCGCAAGCGGCATCGAGCTACTATACGAACGCTCAAAAGCGGGGACTTTGCGCGGGAAACTCACGTCATAGAGCGGTGGGCCGAGTCGCGGTGTCAGGGGCGAGAATAGGGAATTGGTGGGTGCCCGCGGCCGTTCATGCAGGTTTCGGAGCGATCCACGCCTGGGTAGACGGACTTTCTCGTCGGTTATTCGATCTTAAAGTGGCGGACGAGGGGACGCAAGGGTTTTTTAACGCCTGGGAACGATTTGTGGTCGGAAGTGCTCCGTGTTTACGTTTCGCGCGGATCGCGCGAAACGTAAACAGGGGGCAGCTTCAATAACGAAACCGCGACGTGGCGGGTGCGGGCGGCGGCTCGATGAGCGTCGCGCTCGCGGGGACCGCCGGGTGCGCGAACTCGAGAATGATGGTGCTCGGCGTGATCTCGGGGTGCCGATCCGGCGCGTAGACATTCAAGCGCGGCCCATGATGGTTGTCCCCGACGCGCGCCACGGCGGGCGCCCAGTAGCGCAACGGCGAATAAGAAGGCGGCGGGTCGTAGCGATGCCCCAGCCAGTCCAGCAGGGGACCGGCTCGCGCCGTGCAGGTGGGCAAGAGCGCCGCTGCGACGGTCAGGGCCGCGGCCGACAGACGAAGCATGGCTTCACCTCCTCGGGTCTTGCTTGGCGTTTCGCGCGGAGTCCGCGCGAAACGTAAACAGGATATTCGCATTTACTTCATGCCATCGACTGGAGAGGGCAACATCGGCAGCTGCTCCGGAGCCTGACGTGCCGGCTCGATGAGGCCGCAGTCGCAGGCGCGGATTTCGTCGATCCAGACGCCGCGGGCGTCGAGCGGCATCAATTCGAGATCCCGGAACAGTTGCAGGCGGGCGTTCAAGTAATTGATCCACAGCGCCAGCAGGGCGTTCTGGGCTGTCGGCAACGAGCGTTGGGCGCTCAGAAGTTGGGACGTGAGGGCGGCTGGGCCGTCTAATCCGCCGGCCCGGGTCTGGCCGGGAGGCGCCGCCGGGGCTGTCGGAGCCTGAAGGCTCTCCAGCGAGCTGTCGATCGTCAGGTAGGCCAACTCGAGCTGGCGCTGCTGCAACCGATATTGATCGGCCAGCTGCCGCAGTACGTACAGCTCGCCGTTCACCGCCTGCACGGTCAAGTCCTCCGCCTCTTGCAGCGCCCGGCGCTGGCGCTGGTAGGCGATCTGGCTGGCGCGATAGTTGTTCCGTTCCGCGACGCGCACCAGCGGCAGCTGCGTGTCGAGAACCAGCTCGTGGGCGGTGCGGCTGCCGCCAAAGTTCAGCGGTTGCGCCGTCCCCAACGGGGTATTCGCGCTCAACTGATAGCGGACGTTGAACGTGCCCAGCAGGGAGTTGGCATAGATCGCGAGCTGGCGCCAGGCGTCCACGACCTGGGCGCGAACGTTCATGAGGTCCAGGCGATTCTCCAGGGCGCGCTTGGCTGCCGTCGCCTGAACGAGGTCCAGTTCGTCGCGGATGAGATCGACCCCGTCCACGCAGCAGCGCGGCAGTTCCGGCCAGCGCGAGCGGACGACCGTCCACTGCTCGTCGCGCGCCTCGACCAGGACTTTCTGCCACGACGAAATCACGTTCTGGAATTGCCGGAGGCGTGGGCGCTCGCCGGCGGCGTCGGGCTTCTTCGGCTTACCCATCTCGACGTAGTTGGCCTCATAGAGACGCAGGGCACGCTCGAAATTGCCGAGGTCGAGCTGGGCATACGTCGCCTTCAGCCGGGCCTGCTCGGCCGGACTGGCGAGCTGCCCTTTCAGTTGCAGTTCGGTCAAGAGGTCCAGTAGCTTTTGCACGTCCTTGCGTAGTCCCTCCAGCCGGGCGTCGAGGTCTTTGTTGGACAGCATCTCCCATTCGGCCCAGCGGCCGCGGATGCTGCTGCCGAACGCTGTCCCCTTGACGAGGGGGGACTGCGTAAACAGACGGAGCAATTCGCCACGGAGCCGGGGTGCCTTCTCCACGGGGAGGAGGGCTGATGCTTGGGCCACGGCGGTCTGCTCATTCTCGGTGATCGCCCGCGCGCGGCCGAACTGATTCAATAGAGGGCGCAGGACCGAGTCATCCATCTCGATGTTCAACTTCATCGGCACGCCGATTTCGTTCTTGAACCCGTCGAGCGCCTGGAGGTACTGCGCCTGGTCGGCCAGCAGTGTGGCCCGACCTGCCAGTAGCTGTTGCTCGACCGATTGGATTTGCAGCGGCGCGACCACATCACCTTCGAGCAGTCCGCGGTAGCGCAGCAAGATCACACTGAGGACGTCGATGTCCTCCTGGTCGATATAGACCTGGATCTTCTGCAACATCGTGTTCAGGTAGCCCGAAGCGGGCGGCGTGATGGCCCCCGCCAGGACAAGAGTGCCGGTCTGGTTGGGAGGCGAGATGGCGTTGCCAATGGCGGTGGTCGGCCGCGGGATTGTGCCCGGAGTGAGTCCGGAGGCGCCCAGGCGGCCGAGCGAGATGTTGTTATTGCTCGACAACACGCCCGAAGGCTGGAACGACCCGCCGCTGATGCTGCCGCCGTTGCTGCTGGCGATGGCGACGTACAGCTCCTTGCGGAAGCGCGCGAAGCGGCGAATGGCGTAGAGTAAGTTGCGTTCGGCCTGCGTCAGCGATTCCAGTGTAACCGCCTGACCGCCGCCGCGCAGAAAGGGCTGGATGGCGTCGAAGTTCAACGTCGAGATGCTGCGCGTCGATTTCGGGTTGAGGAACTCGAAGACAGTCTGGTTGGAGAAATTGAGGAGAAGAAGAGCGCCGGTCGGCAGGATCTTGCTGAAGCCGATGCCGTTGTTCAGGCTCCAGTTGTTGCTCTGCCCGTTCGGCGTCCCGGAGCCGAAGTAGGCGCGCGTCGCTTCCAGGCCGGCGAACCACTGGCCCGTGAAGGAGAACCGTTCCAGCGTCACCGGCAGAGCGGCGAGGTACAGACTTTCGCGCTGGTCCTGGTACTCGCGGCTGTTGAACATGGCCAGCTCGGCCGCCTGGTCCAGGGTCAGCAGG
>JBBQPD010000308.1:0-6904 GCA_038331535.1 Gemmatales bacterium
GGACGGGCGGCTAAACTAATTCCATTCTATGCAGGCACTGGAGCGACTTGCATATGGGTAACCGAGCCGAATTCGTGCGACAATTGGGCGAGCAGAGGCTCGAACGCCTCTACTCGCCGGAAATGTGAAAACAAGGACTCACTCAGGAATCGAGGATGAGGTTCAGGACTTCCTCGCGATAGCCTTCCCAGCGCACCCCCTCGTCGGGTTGTCTGGCGGAGTCCGCTCCGGGGACGTCGGGACCGCATGACGCGGCGCTGCATTCTTCCAGATCAAGCAAAGGTCACCTCCCTCTGTCAGATGTAGTTCGGGTTTTGACCGGCTCGCATCCTACGCTTACTTTTTCAGGCATTCAACGGCATTTGTGCGGTGCTCGTCGCGAAAGCACGCGGCCGCGAGAAGATATGCGGACAGGGCGAAGATGCGCGGCCAACGACGGAAACGAGCCGCGACGGTCAGGGAGCGCTTTGGTTAACCCTGACGGTCGCGGCTCGTAGACGAATTGATTCGGCGTCACGCCGGTCGGCCCATCCACAGAGGCTTGAAGTGCGCTACCGTGTCGAACGGCCGTTTGCGGCCGTCGATCGTCTCGCCGAGTTGCCGGATGTTGTCTGCGCCGAGCTGGCCGAGCTTTTTGCGGTTCGCCATCACCAGGTACGCGATGCGCTCGGCGTCGAGCTGCATCAGGCGGCAACAGGTCGCATCGACGGCTACCAGGTCGCTGCCCATCACCAGCACGCCCATCGCCTTCGGCGTTCCGTTCAGCGGACCGTCGCCTTCCATGCCGACAATCCCGTCCACGATGGCGAGGTCAGGCATGCGCGTGGCCGCGATATCGACGATGCTGTTGTCGATGCCGCGCCAGTGCAGCTCGTTCTTCGGCCAGCCGTAGCAGATGCCGGGTAGAGTGCCGAACAGGTTCTTCAGCGACAGCGTCGCGACCGCCCAGTGGTGCGTCTTGAGCTTGGGCAGCGAGATCAGCACGTCGGCGGTCGCCACCGTCTCGGAGAGGAAGAGGTGCGGAAGTTTTGTCAGTCTTCCGAGGTTGAGGCGCTTGACCGGCTCGTCGTGATTGAGATCGATGAACGGCACCTTGTAATGGCGCAGCACGTCGCCGAGGCCGCTCGCCGCGACGAGGTATTCGACGTTGCGCCAGTGGCCCGGCCCTTCCGCGACGATGACCTCGGCGGCGCCCTCACGCTGACACAACTCGATCACCGCGGCGACGACGAGCGGGTTCGTGTTGATGACCTTGTCGCGGTGATACTCGACGAGGTTCGGCTTCAGCACGACACGCTTGCCCTTGAGCGGTACGCGCTCGCGGAAGTTCTCGTACTGCCGGCAGACGACGTCGGCGAGGTCGGCGTTATAGTTCATTACTGGAGCAATGTGAACGGCCGAATTCAAATCCGGCTGCCGCAAGAACGTCGTCGCTGTGACGGCCATGCCCTGGAAGACGCCGCGGACCTTCTCTGCCCAGGACCGGTTCGGAACTGCGATCTTTCCGGGTGAAAGAGCGGCGCCGCTCCGAACCGGCGCTGGTTGGCGGAAGGGATTGCCCCGCTCAAGAGACAGGGCCAGGACGGTTAGCGACTGGCGCAGCGGCGCCGCCTGGAGATAGGGCGTGGCGGTGCGTATCGTCAGCGCGTCGTCGATGCGCTCGGCAAGACGGTCGAGCGCGGCAGGGACGCCGTCGATCTCACGAAACAAATCGAGGGCGATCCGCGCCCAGCAGAGATGTTCGAGATCGTCGCCCGTGGCGGCTTGCTGGCAAAGATAAGTCACGGAAGCGCGCAGCCGCGGATGGTCCCGGTGACCCTGAAGGGCGAGGAGCGACAGAGCCGTCGGCGTCGGAATCGGTTCGAGGTCGATGCCGAAGATGCGGCGATTGCCGTAATTGATCCCGCCGCTGTCAAAGGTGCGGTCGAGCAACAAGCGGAGTCCTTCGGCGACGCGCGGATGATCGCCCTGTCCCGCCCTGGTCAGGGCCAGGCAGGCCCACGCCGTTGGTTCGACCCAGGAGAAATTGCCGTCGGCCCACGGCCAGCCGACGATTGACGTGTCGATGTCTCCTTCCTCGTCTTCCTTGGTTTCGGACAGGCGCCCTTTCAGAGTCAGCAGGGCGGAGGCCGAGCGATCGGTCGCATCAGAAGGGCCATCGATCACCAGACGCACGAACAGCCCGAGCGCGGTCGGCCACACTGCCTCATCTCGGCCACGGGAGAGACGATAGGTGCCGTCTTCGACCGCGGAGTCTTGCAGTATCTTCCGGCCGGCTTCCCGCGCCAGCTGGTCGCGGGATAAGTCTTGCGACAGGGCGAGCAAGGCGAGGCAAGTCGGTTCCAGGTGAGCCGGCTGATTGGGCTTATATCCCCAACCGCCGTCGGGGTGGGCGAGGGCGGTCAGCGTGTCCAGAATCGTGGTCGTGTCGCGCACAGCTACTCCATTCGGCCAGATCGTCCAGGGGATCGTCGCTGCCGGAAGTGTAATACATATTTGTCCCCCACGATTCTTGCCGGGCCGGAAACGACAGCTGCCGCATCAGAGAAGGGCTTCTATCCATGAAGCCCACGATCTTGCGCATACGGAAATGGCGCTCCAGTCCGGCTCGGCCTGTCGCCGCGAAAGTCAATTAATGACTATGGCTTCAAGGCTTGCCGTCGGCAAAATGGTAGTCCACGAACCCAATCATCATCTCCTCCCACGTCTGCTCGCCCCAGCGCACCGTCTTTTTCGGGTCGGGGTTATTCGGGTTCTTCGTCGAGTTGTCGAAGTGGGCGACGCATTCGAGGCGCGACCCGGCCGGCAGCTTCAACGGCTTGTCCAGGCGGTAAATGCTCTGCCAGTTGAAGTCGTAGTGCGGCACCACCAGCAACGTCTCCGCCTTGCCGTCGGGATAGACGACGCGGTATGAGAAGTCCTTGCCGCGCAGATGCATGTGCGGCATCAGGCCCAGTACCTCCACGTCGCGCGCGAAGGTAGAGGCCGACTTGACCTCGTAGTTCTCATCGCCGGGCGGGATGACCATCTTGTTGGCGACGCCGCGCGTCTTGGCCTCGAACTTCGGCGCCTGCTTGGCGAAGACCAGGCCGACCGACGACACGTCCGTCCCTGCGACGCCGTTGGGCGTGTAGTGCATCTGAAGCATCAACGTCGCGCCTTTTGGGAGCTTCTTGGCGACGCCGTCCGGGTAAATAGCGGGCATGTCGCCGGGGGCATAGGCGACGAGCCAGCCGCGGCCGATGCCGTCCTCACGGCCCTTGGGGTCGCGCAGCCCGCCCGGCGCCATGATATACACGATGATGTGATGCACGACGCCGCGGTTGCCCGGTTTGGCCTCCGCCGCCTGAATCCAGCGGTCCTCGTCGAAGTTCGTCTCCAGCGCGACGTACTGGTACTTGATGCCGTTGCCCTCGGCCTTGGCCGGGATGCTCATCGGCGCCTTCATCGTGAAGACGGCGTCCGGCTTGCCGATGCGCCAGCCGTCAGCGAACGGCTTCGGCGCCGGCATGTCCTTCGCCTCGCCCCTCGGACATTTCTGTTCGATCCAGCCGAGCAGCGTCGCGCGATCCTTGTCGGAGAGGCTGCGGTCGTTGGCGAACTTGCCGTGCTTCGGGTCGGCGTGCCAGGGCGGCATGCGCTTCTCCTCGACGACCTCGCGGATCATGGCCGACCATCCCAGGGCGTCCTCGTAGGTCAGCAGCGGCATCGGCCCGATCTGCGTCGGCCGATGGCACTCCTGGCAGTGGTTTTGCAGGATCGGGGCCACGTCGCGCGTGAAGGTGATCGTCCCCTCGGCCTTCGGCTTGACGGCGCGGGCGATGAGGCAGCCGACGACCTCGGTCTTCGCCACGCGGACTTCCTTGCCGGCGAGAACGTCCTCGAGCGCCTCGGCGAAGTCGCGCCGGGTCGGCTCCGGGCGCCGGATGCCGACGCCGAACTGATCGTCGATACGTCCCTGATAGAGAATGGTCCCGTCGGGCCGGAGGACAAACGCCTCGGGTGTGCGGCGAGCGCCGAAGTGATCGGCGACGACATTGGCGGCGTCTTTCAGCACGGGGAAGGGGATGCCGTACTCCTTGGCGTGGCCGGTGACGCGTAGCGGCGTGTCCTGCCAGTTGCTGTTGACGGCGAGGAACTGGACGCCCTTCGGCCCAAACTCCTTGTTCAGCTCGACAAGACGCAAGGCGTAGGAATTACTGATCGGGCACTCGGTGCCGAGGAAGACGACGGCGACGGCCTTCTTGTCCTTAAATTCGCTCAGCGAACGCGGCTTGTCGGCGGTGTCTTTGAGAAGAAAGTCAGGGACTGTGCGAGGGGCGTCGGCGGCGAAGGCGGGAAAGGCGAGGATGATTGTAGAGAGAGAAAGAAAGCAGCGAAGCATGCGCGCACTCCGGAATGAGACTTCAGGGCGGGGTCGGGGATGATACCCCGAAGATAGGGTTGGGGTTTCGCGCTCTATCAAACAGGTCCGTGTTTACGTTTCGCGCGGGCAGTTCCACGAAACGTAAACAAGTCCTGTACTCCACGTCGTTCTGCATACTGGAGATGAATATCATCCCCACTCTGGGAAGTGCCAAGCAGTTGTTTGAGAAGCTTCAAAAACTTCTTCCCACGACTCGTTTTCTCCAGCTGCCGCCACAACGGAAACGCATAATCGACCGGCGCGGTCGTCGGGTTCTCGCGCGGCCAGGGGTATTCCGGATTCGGCCCATTGGCGAGCGCGGGAGCCATTTGCTCCAGTTCTTCGGCCAACGGCTGGAGTTCCCAAAGGGCCGATTCAAAGACGACCTTGCGCGTGTAGCCCAGCGCCTGGCGTACATCGCTCCGGCTCGCGATAGCCCGCAAGAATCGACTCAGCACGGAGTGCGATTGCAGGTCGGGCGGCGTTTTCGTTCCCCAGAAGAATGCTTTGGCCAACTTCTCCGTACTCATCTGCAAGTAGTGGAGTCGATGGCAACTCTCCCGGCCTTCCAGAAAGAGAAAAATCTCGTGGTCGGAACGGGCCTGCCGCAAGAATACCTCTTGCCGTCTATCCATCCGCGCTCCTCCGACGCGCTCGGATGCTCACATTGCCGTCGAGAACCCATCCCGCGGGCAGAGGCAGTTGTCCTTGCTTGATGGCTTCCCACTGTTCCGGGGTCACATCGGCCACGAGCAACAAAAACCGGCTAGCGAATTCGGGCTCGCTGCCGAAATCAATCGGTTCGATTGGCGCGTCGGGCGCGACATGAGAAAAGAGATTTACCTCCAACAGGCGGATTTCATTCGGCGGTGCGTTCCCAGGAAGGTAGATCACTTCTTTGATGCCCGGATCGGCGGCCAGATGAGATCGGCCGCACCACTGTGCCAGTTCATCCCGACTTGGTGTCTTGGGAAGCGTCGGCTCCGGCTCGAAACCATTTTGCCGTTCTCGACGCGCTCGCTCCAGCACATCGGCCCAGTCTGCGTCGTCCAGTTCCGTCAATTCCTGAACCAGTTTGGCTTTGTCCGTCATCGCAGTCTCGACCTTCCGTTCAAAACAACTCCTCAATCACCTTCCCGTCCACCGCTACCCCCAGCGTCTGCGCCTGCTCGCTACCGATGCCGATGGCGTGCTGCACCGTCGCCACCAAATCCGCGGGCGTCGCCGGACGGCTGTGCGGCTTGGACGCGGTGGCGTCGCTGCTGCCGACGACGCGGCCGCCCTTGATGCCGCCGCCGGCCAGCAGCGCACTGTAGCAGTGCTCCCAGTGGTCGCGGCCGGCCTTGTCGTTGATCTTCGGCGACCGGCCAAACTCGCCCACCGCGATGACGAGCGTCGTCTCCAGCAGGCCGCGCTCGCTCAGGTCCAGCAGCAGCGCCGATAGCGCCTGGTCCAGCCACGGGGCGTGGCGGTCCTGCATGATCTGGAAGTTGCGATAGTGATGGTCCCAGCCGCCGTCGCCAGCGTCCTCCTCCGCCTCGACGTGATCGCTCCAGTTGACCTGCACGAACGGGACGCCGTGCTCCACCAGACGCCGGCCGAGCAGGCACGACTGGCCGAAACGCGTCCGGCCGTAGCGGTCCTTCAGCGATTCTTTCTCCTGGCCGAGATCGAACATCTTCATCGACCCAGGTGAGGTCAGCATCGTGAACGCCTGCGAGCGGTAATCGTCGAGAACGTGCGCGGCGTGCAGGTCGTCGGTTCGGCGGCGTACGTCATCGACGGCGGACAGCAGGCGCTGCCGATCGCCGAGCCGTTCGGGCGTGAGGTCGGCCGGCAGTTGCAGGGCGGGGATGCGCGTGCCGCGGACGGGATCGTATTCGAGACGGAACGGGTCATACTGCCCGCCGAGGCCGCCGCCGCCCTCGCCGATGATGGCCTTCTTGCCCTGGTGCAGCTTGCCGCCGACGACCATGAACGGCGGCGCCTTCGCCCCAGCGCCGCGCGCGCGGGCCACGACGCTACCGAGCGACGGCCGGGGTGATCCAGGCAGCGGTTGCCCGTTGAGGCCGACGCCGCCCGCGGAACTGCCGGTCAGCCCGGCAGTGCCGGCGACGCCATGATCGTTCGACGCGGTATGCAGCGACCGCAACAGGGCGAAGCGATCCGCGAGGCCGGCGACTTTCGGAAACAGCTCGCAAACGCGCGTGCCGACGACGCGCGTCGGAATGGGAGAGAAAGGGCCACGAAATTCGAGCGGGGCGTTGGGCTTCGGATCCCAGGTGTCGAGCTGCGCCGGCCCGCCCCAGAGCCAGAGGAAGAGGACCGACTTCGCCGTGCGCGACGGTTCGACGCCGCCGAACGCCCGCAGGCGCAGCAGGTCGGTCAACGACAAGCCGAGGACTGTGGACGCTCCCGCCTGAAGCAGCGCGCGCCGCGTCAGCCCCTGGCAGGTGCGCGTGCGATGTTGGCCGAGCAGCAGCATGACGGGTTCCCCTC
>JBBQPD010000309.1:0-6902 GCA_038331535.1 Gemmatales bacterium
AAGAGTCTGTCTCATAAGGTGTCGTTTCTCACGAGCCGCGACCGTTAGGGAGCGTTTTTTGCGGCATGTCCCCAGCGCTCCCTAACGGTCGCGGCTCGTAGAACCTACTTCTGGGACAGGCTCTAAACAACAAACCTAGGCGCCGCTGAAATGCTTGAGACCCTCTTCGACATGCAGTCCTCGTTGCCCGACTGAAGGAGGGCGCGAACATGGCGACGGTGCTCGTGGTCGATGATTCCGAGTTCGACCGGACCTTGGCGGGAGCCCTGCTGGAAGAACGCGACGGTTTCGTCGTCCTGTACGCCGCGGACGGTCGCGAAGCCCTGGAGGTCATCCGCGCCGAGTCGCCCGACCTGGTCCTGACCGACATGCAGATGCCGGAAATGAACGGCTTGCAGCTCGTCGAGACCGTCCAGCGCGAACACGCCTCGGTGCCGGTCATCCTGATGACCGCCCACGGCAGTGAGGAACTCGCCGTCACTGCCCTGCTCAACGGTGCGGCCAGCTACGTCCCAAAACGCAACCTGAACCGCGACCTGTTGCCGACGGTCGAGAACGTCCTGAAGCTGAGACGGCGCATCCGCAACCGGCCCGAAGTTCTGGAGGCTCTCGCCGAGGTGCGATTTCGCTACGTGCTGCCCAACGACGTCGCGCTCGTCATGCCCGTGGTTGGCCATTGCCAGGATCAAATGATTCAGCTGCGGCTCGTCGATGAGGGCGGCCTGGTGCGTGTGGGCACGGCCCTGTTCGAGGCGCTGGTGAACGCGATCGAGCATGGCAACCTGGAACTGCACTCGGCCCTTAAGGAAGCGGGCGAACGGAAGAGTTACCCCCGACTGAGCGCCCAACGGCAGAAACAGCCACCGTACCGGGACCGGCACGTGTACGTCACCGCGACAATTACTCATTCGGAAGCGGCCTACGAGATTCGCGACGAAGGCCCGGGGTTTGACCCGTTCCGCCTCCCCGACCCGACTGACCCGGAGAACCTCGAAAAGGCGAGCGGCCGGGGTCTCCTCCTGATCCGTTCCTTCATGGACGAAGTGACGTTTAACTCCACCGGGAATCAGATCACCATGGTGAAGCGGCGTCAATGAAGGCGCGTAGGACCGCTTGCGGCTTGGCGGCACATAACCGCCAAGCCGCAAGCGGCGAACACAGACGTCGCGCCAGAATAGGGAGTATTGTTCCGAATTCTTCGCCAAACGCTTGTAGCCGCCGAGTTCATCGAGTATAACCGTCAGTTTGTTGTTCAGGCTCGACGTGAGCACGAAGCGGAGACTCTCCCGACCCTTGCTTCTTCACCCCAGAAACGCCTTGACGAGGCACCCGATCATGCAAGCGGTGAGATACTTTACCTCGGAACGAGCCGCGTTACCTCACGTCGCACTCCCATCGCTGGGACAGCTGGAACAGCTCTGCAATCAGTTCGACGATATCTGCCAAACCGCTCACCGGAAAATGGATCCGGACGAGGAATTCTTAACGCAGGTAAAGGATAAATTGTGGCTCTTGACGTCGGCCATCTGCACGGAGGCGGCCGACCTGGAGAAGATACCGGACCTGCACGATCAGCTGCGCGAGTTTCGCCACAAACAGCTGCAACCGAAAGTGCTCAAATGGTATCGGATGAACGAGGAATTCGACCGCTTATGGACCAAGCCGGCGGGCTACTCAGGCGACTATCACACGATCGAGTTGCTCTGCCAGAGTGAGCCGCCTTTGAACAGCTTCAAGGACATTTTCCTGAATCATCTCGTCCACTGCACCATGGCCTCACAGCATTGGCAAAAGATCCTGGCGCACACCAAATTTCTGTTGCGCGTCCTCGAAGCCTGCCCGCCCACCAGTTCGGTGAGGATCCTGGACGCCGGCTGTGGACCGAGCCACGACGTGCGCGAGGCGATGCGTTGGCTGCAACACGATTGCAGCGGTGAAATGGTCCTCACGGATCTCGACCCCCAGGCCTTACGCTTCTCGAAGGGCAAGCTCAAGAACAAGCAACATGGGATGGACTTCACCTACGTGCAGGAGGACGTGTTGAAAACCGTGCGCCGCCTCCTCCAGCAGGGGGCAGCCGGCACTTTCGATGCCATTATCTTCGGCGGGCTGTTCGACTATCTCTCCGACCGGGTCATCCGCCTCTTGCTCAAGCAAGCGCGCCAGCTGCTGAAACCCAGCGGCGAGATGCTGGTCTCCCAGGTATCCAAGAGCAACCCAGACCGCATGTTCATGAAGTGGTTCGGCGACTGGTCGCTGATCGAGCGGAGTGAAGCAGACCTCCAGCATCTATGCACCGAGGCCGAGATCCCGTCTGAACAACTGCTGATGTGGAGGGATCGCACGAACTGCGCGATCCTGTGCCACATCGCCAACCACGGTTCACCCAAGCACCACTCCCGCACGTAGCAACGGACTCACGCAAGAGCTGAGCAACATGATTAAACTCGTCTTCGTCGTCCGCCGGCGTGCCGACGTTTCGCTGGCTGATTTTCGCAAATACTGGCTGGAGAATCACGGGCCGCTGGTGCGTTCCTACGCCCAGGCGCTGCAGGCCCGCCGCTACGTTCAAAGCCACACACTCGACACGGAGCTGAACGGCTACCTCTGTCAGGCGCGGGGCATGACGGAATCGTACGACGGCATCACCGAAGTCTGGTGGGACAGTCTGGAAGCCCTTGCGGCGGCGGCGAGTAGTCCCGAGGGACAGCAGGCCAACCTCACGTTAATTCAGGACGAGGCCCGGTTCGTCGATCTGGCCCGGTCGTCCATCTTTCTGACCGAAGAACATACCATCTTCGACTTCTGAGCGCGCGCGCGATCGCCGCTTGCGGCTTGGCGTTGTCCGACCGCCAAGCCGCAAGCGGCGCCGACACGCAGTCGCGTCTCTTCAAAACTTCACCGTCGCTCCAATCAGCAGCGTATCGACTTGCGCCTGATTCGTGATCGAACTTCCAAGGACCGTGCCGAACGGAGTCACGAGCGGCCCGCTGATCGTGTTTTGGAACGCATGAGCGTAGGCCAGCGAGAGCAAGAACGTCTCCGTGACCTTGTACGAGGCACCCGCATAGAGCGTGTGTTCGAGAATCGTGGGAGAAGCCACGTTAAATGAGGATGCGTCGTCGGGGATCGGATTCGTGTTGAACGTGTAGCCGAGACGCAGCGACACGGCATCGGTCAGCTGATACTGGGCACCCAGGGCGACGCAGAAGGAACTGTCCCAGCCGAGACCCGTGACCGCCCCAGTGCTGTCGAAACTGGCATTCTTGAAACCCGTCGTATCGTGAAAGTCCACGAAGCGCACGTCCGCCGCCAGAATCCAGCGGTCGAAGCCGGTGTAGGACGTGCCCAGGGACACCATGAGCGGATAGTCGAGATGGATCTTGACGGTGCGCGGGCCGCCGGTCTGATCGGTCGAGTTGTAGCGGAACGGCGCCAGCCACTGCGGACTTTTCACGGACGCTCCGAAGCTCCAGCCTTCATCCGTGGTGTAAAATACACCCGCCTGGAACCCCAGTCCCCAGGTGACCAGTCCGTGCGTCGTTGGCGAGTAAGCGCCGTTGACGTTCGGCGGGGCGAACACGTCCGGGTCGACCGACAGGTTGGCCAGGTTGATCGTCGGCGAGAAGCCAACCGACAGATTGGGGGCCAATTGGTAAGACGCCGAGGGCGCCAGTTGCATGATCTGGAACTGCGAGTAGACCGCGCCGAGGCCGAAGCCGTTGGGCGGTTGCGGCGTCAGGATGGGGTTGACGGAGCCTGCCAGGGGATTGACCCGGCTAGCCGAGTAGTTGACGCCGAACCCGCCGGAGCCGTAAAGTCCCAGGCCGAAGGTCCACCAGGATTCTTCCGGCATGTAGACCAGGCCGATCGAGGGAATGGCAAAGATGCCCGCGTCGCTGCGGTCCGAACCGGACAGCGGAATGCCAGGGATGCCGGGTCCAAAGGCGTTGGCAGGGAGACTGGAGGACACCTTGGTCCGCGGATAGAGCAATTCGGCGCCGAACTCCAGCTCCGAGCGCGACAGACCGCTCATGGTCGCCGGGTTCCAGAACAATGCCCCGGCGGCGTCCAGAGGGGCGGCGGTCGAGGCACCGCCCATCGAGCGGTTGACCGGACCCGCGCCAGTCAAGGCGACACCAATTTGAGCATGCGCCGCGGAGGTGGTAAGCCCAACACCCGCCAGGGCAACGATCATGACTTTCGCCAGGCAGCGCCGAAACATGGGAAAGGTCTCCCGCATGGAGGGATAGTTCGGATTCTAACGGTCGTATCGGGTATTTCGGCATTCTTAATCAGAACCTTGAGATCTTTTGGCGGATGCGGCGGACTTTGCGGGCTGTCCTGTTTGTCGGCGGAGCCGCGCGGTCCCACGAACGGCGGCTAAATTGGATGCGTCGGGATTGAATCGGACCACGAGGAGGAACAGGCGTGCTACCTAGTCCCCATACTTGCCTGATGCAGGCGCGCACGCTGGCCCTGGATTTGATGGCACGGCACGGCTTGCACGACTGGGCCTTCGGCTTCAACCACGGCCGGCGGATGATGGGGCTCTGTCGCTACGCCAAGAAGCGAATCGAATTGTCCGGCCACATGGTGGTGCGCAACGGTGAGGACGAGGTACGCGACACGATCCTGCACGAGATCGCGCACGCACTGGTCGGCCCGAGCCACGGCCATGACGAGGTGTGGCGGCAGAAATGCCTCGAAATTGGGGCGAAACCGGAGCGCTGTGGCGCGGCCGATATGCCGAAGGGACGCTGGCAATCGCGCTGCGGCGGCTGCGAGATGGTCTTTCATCGCCATCGCCGCCCGGCACGGGCCGAAGGCTGGTTCTGTAAGGCCTGCGGGCCAATCGCCGGCAAGCTTATCTGGCGGATGGCCGTTTCACTCTGAGGAGGGCCGCGGGGACTGTACTGAGTACTGAGTACTGAGTACTCAGTACTCCGATGTTACGCCGCCACGGATGCCGACTCCTCCCCTGCGACCGCGGCACTATGCCAGTCGCGCATGGCGGACGACGTGCGGTTGCGGGCGAGTGGGAAGACGCCCGCGGCGGCGGACTGCACGGCGTCGACGGAATAAAAGACGTTCGGATCGAAGTGGCGCAGCAGCGCGACGACGTTGCCGAGGTATCGGCGCGGGATCACCGTCAGCACGATGCGCACGGGGCCAGTGGCGCCGCGGGCATCGACGCTTGTCACGCCGTAGCCGGCTGCCCTTAACCCTTCGACCAGCCCCAGCGGATCGCGCGAGGTGATGGCGTGAACGACGACGCAGCCGAGCGCCAACTTCTGATCGAACAGGACGCCGAGGTAATTGCCGATGGTAAACCCGGCGGCGAAGGCGAACGAGCACGAGAAGCTGTTGAGGTTCGACATCACCTGGCCGATCGCGAACAACCAGATCGTGACCTCGAAGAAACCGAGGATGGCTGCGACGTATTTCATGCCGCGCGACAGGAAGATGATGCGGACCGTGGCGATGGTCACGACGCACACTTCGGCGACGAAAATAAGCAGGGGCAGGGGGACGCCAGCGAATGCCGCCACGAGTTCTCCTCCTCACGAAAATGATTTGCGAAGGAGGCCCCATAGGCAATCGCGACGCTGGTCGCAACCCCAACTCTCTGCGACGCGGGTGATTTGGGCAGAATGGAGGGCTACAATAACCCCGGCAGGAGTTATCAGGAATAGCAGCGACTACCAAAAGGAAAAACCGATGGCCAATCAAATCGTCTGGTGCGACATTCCGGTTGTCGATCTGGACCGTGCGATCAAGTTCTACTCGGCGGTGTTAGGCGCTCCGGTTCAGAAGCAGAACTATCCCGGCATGGCCATGGGACTCCTGCCGGGCGGCGATGCAGATGTTACCGGCTGCCTGCATCGCTCGGGCCACGATCACCCGTCGGACCGCGGTCCGCTGATCTATCTCAATTGCAAGGGCAGATTGGATGAGGCGGAAGCCGCGGTCGCTCCCAACGGCGGCAAGGTGCTCCAGCCGAAACATACCATCGGACCATACGGCTTCCGGACCGTCATTCTGGATAGCGAGGGGAACCGCGTGGCCCTGCATTCGGATTGAGCCTCAGTTCCGGAAAATGCGTGTTACGAGCCGCGACCGTCAGGGAGCGTTCTGGCCATAACGCTCCCTGACGGTCGCGGCTCGTTTATTGGACGGGGTTTCTTGAATCACTTCTCCACCGCCACCTCACGGCGGCATTCGTCGTTTCCCACCGCGCGCCGCACCGCCGCACAGATGCCGTTGGCGTCGAGGCCAAGTTCCGCCAGCAGCTCGCCGCGCTCGGCGTGCTGGACGAAGCGGTCTGGAATGCCCAGCCGAATTACATGCCGCGCGTCCGTTCCGGCGGCATTGGCGGCTTCCAGCAGCGCACTGCCGAAACCGCCATCGAGGCAACCCTCTTCGATCGTCAGCACGGTTGGCGCCGCCTCGATCGCCTTCAGCAGCGTCGTGCGATCCAGCGGCTTGGCGAAGCGAGCGTTGATGACGCCGACGCTCAGTCCCTCGGCCGCCAGCGTCTTTGCCGCCTTGACGCAGGTTGGGAACAGGCTGCCGTAGGCGATCAGCATCACGTCGTCGCCCCACTCGAAGACTTCCGCCTGGCCCAGCTCCATCGGCGCCACCGAGCGCTCGACGCGCTCCAGGTTCGCCTTGGGATAGCGCAGCGAAGTCGGACCGTCGTGTTGCAGCGACCAGTTCAGCATCGGGGCCACGTCCAGCTCGTCGCCGGGGGCCATCACCACCATGTTGGGGAAGACCCGCATGTACGCCGTGTCGTAGGTGCCGTGATGGGTGGGGCCGTCGGGACCAGTCAGGCCGGCGCGGTCCAGCGTGAAGGTCACCGGCAGGTTTTGCAGCGCCACTTCCTGGAAGATCTGGTC
>JBBQPD010000310.1:0-6889 GCA_038331535.1 Gemmatales bacterium
GAGCGAGGGGGAACGGGGCCAGCAGGCTTACACCGCCGCGTTAGAGGACAACCTTTTCGAGCCACTCTCCCCGGACGCACGCCGTGAATACGAGCAAGGCGACGGCCGGGAGCTGCGCCGCAACATGCGGGCGGTGCATTCCTCCTCGGCCCTGGTCTGCAACGTTTTCGCGTACTGGAAACGCACCGGGCAACTCTTCATCCCCGCCCAGGTTTGCGGCTTGCCTGCGGCTGGCGTCGTCTCGCTCCGGTTTGAGGCAAAACTGCCGGTGAGCGCGCCGGCAGACCGCAGCCGTTTCCCCCGCGACCCGAACATCGACGTCCTGGTGGAGTATGGTCCCGCGACCCCGCTGCGGGCCGTTGGGATTGAGAGCAAATTCGGAGAACCCTATTCGGACCGGGGGCACGACGGGTTGCGGCCCGCCTACCTGCACGACACAACCTTCTGGGACGGCCTGCCGCGCTGCCACGACCTGGCAAAGCAGATTTCGCCGAACGACAACCGCTTCCGGCACCTCCACACGGCACAACTGCTCAAGCATGTCCTGGGTCTCCGTCACGCCTTCGGCCCCGCGGGCTTCCGTCTGCTCTACCTGTGGTACGACGTGCCCTGCCCGGAGGGGGCTGCCCACTGGGCCGAGGTCGGCGAGTTCAACGAGATCGTCCAGGCGGACGGCGTCGATTTCCAGGCGCTGACGTACCAGGAATTGCTCCTCCGCCTCGCGCGCGACCAACGCGTCGATCACACCCCTTACGTCGATTATCTCGCCGACCGCTATCTCTGAAACCCGAAGATCCCGTTCCATCGCAGGCCGCCCACCCATCTTCGTCGGCCCCCTCTGACCACTTCACTGTCAGGGGGGTGACGGCACCATGTCGCTGAGTTCCGCGGGGTACAGCGACACATGCGTGGCGTGCGCCTTCACCGACTGTTCCAGGTCATCGCGCTCCTGCGGGGGCCGACGTCCTGGAATGCGCGCCGCCTGGCCGACCACTTCCAGACCAGCCGCCGCAACGTCCACCGCGACCTGGCGGTCCTCGAACTGGCCGGCGTTCCGTTTTACTACGACCCCGACTATGGGGAAGGAGGGGGCTACCGCATCCGCGAAAGCTTCTTCTTCCCGCACGTCGGCCTGACCGAGCAAGAATGCTACGATTTCGCGATCGTGGCCCGGCTGGTGCAGGGCCAGGGAATCCCGTCTGTCGGGGAAGTCTGCCACGTCCGCGACAAGCTCTTCTATACCCTGCCAATTGCGCAACAACGCCTCATCACCGAAGCGTCGGAGCTGTTCGACATCCTGAACGTCCCTCAGGGCGACCTGGAGCGCTGCGGGCGAACCATGCGCGGCGTGCAGCAGGCTCTGTTGACGAAACGGCAGGTTTCCGGGACTTACTTCAGTCCCCACGAGTGCCGCGCGGTCCGGGTACGGCTCGTCCTCTGCCGCGTCATTTTCGCCAGCCAGGTTTGGTATCTGGCCGCCTCGGACCTGGGCGACAACCAGGTCAAACTCTACCGGCTGTCGCGCTTCCAGAGCCTGGAAGTGTTGAAGACGCCGGCCGTCAGTCCGGCGTTCAGCTTGCGGGACTTCCTCGGCAACGCCTGGACGGTGTACCGGGGTGAGCAGGACTATGCCGTGGAAATCGTTTTCAGCCGGGAGGCCGCCCCGCTGGTGTCCGAATGCCGCTGGCACCACACCCAGGAACTGGAAACGCTCCCCGGCGGCGTCGTCGTATTCCGGGCAACAGTCAGCGGGCTGGAGGAGGTGAAATACTGGGTCTTGAACTGGGGGCCGCGGGCGGCGGTCCGCCGACCCCTGGAATTGGTGCAGGAGATGCGCCGGCTGGTGCGGGAGATGCTCGGCTGCTACGACGAGCAGCCGCCCGTGCCCTGATCGTCCTCGGAGTATTCCGGTTGTGCTGGACTGTCGTCGGCCCACGGCGCAGCCGCAACGTCGGATTGATTCGCGGCGTTAAGGTCTCGCGTCCCTGTGCCCTGACCACTTCGTTGTCATCGTGTCGGGGCAAGATGTCTCGTCAAGAACTTCTCCGCGAGGAATCAAGTCGATGGCGCCCGACTGGGAGGCCGATACCGTGTTCTTTGCGGCCTCGCTGCCGTACGAACTGCCCGCCTTCTGGCGCCGGCTGGAGGCCGCCCTGGCCCGCAACGCCGTAGAGCCGCGCCTGGTCCACGGCGCCAAGGACATCTGGGTGCGCGACTTCCTCCCCGTCCAAACGACACCGGATCGGTTCGTCAAGTTCCGCTACGATCCGGACTATTTGCGCGGGTTCGGCCGCCTGCGCACCGGAAATGATGTCTGCCGCGGGCTTCCGTTCTTGGCTGGCCTGCGTTTCTCACCCTTGCG
Organism: Gemmatales bacterium; assembly: GCA_038331535.1. Taxonomy (GTDB): domain Bacteria; phylum Planctomycetota; class Planctomycetia; order Gemmatales; family Gemmataceae; genus JBBQPD01. The sequence goes on from JBBQPD010000310.1 coordinate 2,363, forward strand.
GATGGATGGCGGCAACTTGGTCGCGTCACGCCGGCTGGCGATCATCACCGACAAGGCGTTCTGGGAGAACCGCACCCGTTCTCGGGCTGCTGTCTGTGCGTCTTTGTGTGATTTGCTCGGGGGTGCCCGTTGTCTGGTGATCCCGGCCGAGCCGGGCGACATCTTCGGACATGCCGACGGAGTGGTGCAATTTCTCGACGAGACTACCGTGGCCGTCAACGATTATAGCGCGACGTCCCCGCGCTACGCTCGACGGCTTCATGCCGTCCTCGCCGGCGCCGGTTCGAGAGTGGAAATCCTGCCGTTTTCTCCCGACGCCAGCATCCATCGCGGCGTACCCTCGGCGGTCGGCAACTACGTCAATTGCTTGCGGGTCGGCCGCCTCATTCTCGTGCCGGCTTACGGCCGCGCGGAGGACTCTGTGGCCCGTCGCCGGCTTCAGGCACTCCTTCCAGGCTCCAACGTGGTCTCCGTACCGTGCCGTGAACTGGCCCGGCGTGGCGGCGTTCTCCATTGTGTCAGCTGGACCGCCCGACTGGCCCCTCACGCGCCCAATGCCGCGCTTCCGGGGCAAAGCGTGAATCGGGGTAAGGCCGGTGCCGGAGATGTTATTCAGCGCTTCGCTTCGATTCCGTAATTCTTGTTACCACCTTCGAGGGGCGAGACGTGTCGATCCCACGAGGATGGTCTTCCGGAGGACTCTGACATGGGGACACGGCTTTATCAACGGAAGCAGCGCGGGCTGCAACGCCGCCTGAGTGCGCTCGGTCTGGTCATTATTATCCTGGCCCTCTTCACCGCCGGCTGTGGCGAGAAGAATCGCCCCGGCACGGATGCAGGCGGGTCCAAGGTTAACGAAGGCCCCAAAAAGGCCGCGGAGAAGGCGCAGTCGTCCGCGCGGGGGACGGAGGCCGAGGCCCGCACCGTCGTGAATACCGCCCTCGACAGCTGGGTCTTCGGCGATTCTGAGGAACAGTTCAAGAAGGCCCATCCCGGCATCCACTTCCTGGACTTCAACCGCATCACCCACAAGCTCGGCCGCTACGAGATCGGTGCGATGCGGCCGGCCGGCAACTCCTTCGAGTTCCAGGTGACGCTCATCTATAAAGAGGAATCCGGGGACGTCATCCGCAGCGGCAACTACACGGTCGTGAAAAACGCCGAAGGTGAATGGGAGATTTTCGGTGGCGCGAACTAGAATTTCGCACCACACGTTACACCGTTCGCTCGGGTACAGCGGCGCACTTCGTTCGGTACCGGGCCACTCGTTTCCCGCTGTCCCACGGCATGTTCTCGCCGATCGACAGCTCACCGCGCGTGCCTTCCCGGCGTCTCGAAGAGGGTGTAGCTTTCTGATGCGAGCCGCGATAAACTAGGCCGCATCCGACGACGACACCGGGGAGGCACTGGAATGAACGACGAGGAAAATCCCCAGGCCCAGACCCCACGCTGGCGCCCCTTCGAGGAAGCCCGCGCGTTCGTCCGCGCGTTGGGGCTTGCGAAGCAACAAGAGTATCAAGAATGGAGCAAAGCGGGGAATCGGCCCGCCGATATCCCTGGAAGTCCTGCCATCGCGTACAAGGAGCACTGGAAGGGTTGGGGCGATTTCCTCGGCAGTGGCGGAGTCCGGCCGCGCAGAACCTTGAAAAAAGCCAAGCCGTTCGCGGAGGCCCGTGCCCACGTCCGCCCTCTCGGCCTGAAGAACCAGGACGAATACTTCGCCTGGTCCAAGACCGAGGCCCGCCCCGAGGACATCCCCGCCAACCCCCGCCTCACCTACAAGGAGGAGTGGCGCGGTTGGGAAGACTGGCTTGGGAGGACTCAGCCGGGACCGTTCCGCCCTTTCACCCTGGCGCGGGAGTATGGGAGGTCATTGGGCCTGCAAAGTCACCGTCTGTGGGAAGAACACGCGAAATCTCCCGCTTTTCCTGCGGACATTCCCGCCAACCCCAGTTACCACTACCGGAACGAGGGCTGGTTGGGTTGGAGCGACTGGCTGGGCCACACAAACCTCTGGACCCGCCTGTCGATCCTCGCCTTCCTCAATTCCCTGCTGCCAGTGGTGCCCTTGCTCCAGCCTGCCGAACTGTACGCCATCCTGCGGCGCAACGGGCTGCTGACCGTCAGGCGCAAGAAGACAAATACGGGAGTCGTCGAGGCGATCGAACGGCTCTGTACGACGGACAATCCGGAAGCTGCCGCGAAGGCTCTTGCAGCGCTGCTCGGGGACGACGATAAGGCCGAGATTCCGGCCGGGGAGGTAAAAACCGAGCCGGAGAGGACCGGGGAGGAAACGGACGCCGCCGCTCCGGCAGACCTCAAACGTCCCGCCCGCTTGCCGAAGCTGCGCTCGCTCGCCGGGCTGAAAGCCGCCGACCGGCTCGTCGAGGCACGGCTCCTCGACGACGAGGACATCCTGGAGTTCCTGGTGAACAACCGCGTGGCCGCCCTTTGGCAGGAGGTCCTCGACGACGAGACCGCCTTCACCCCGGAACGAATTCGGGCCGAGGAGGGCGGGCCGTACTTTGAAACCATCCGCGGACGGTTTCTGGATCAGTACGAAGGCGCCGCCCAGCTCCCGCTTCCGGCGGGCTATGGCTTCCAGCGGAATGGCCGGCCGACACCACCGAACCTCATGCAGCGGCTCGCCGCCTACCGCCTTCTCAAAGAGAAGCGTCTCGGCAACTGGTCTGGCGTCGGGGCGGGCAAGACGATCTCGGCAGTTCTCGCCTCGCGGGTCATCGGCGCCAGGCTGACGGTGATTGTCGCGGCCAACGCCACCCTCGCTGCCTGGACGCGGGTCATCGCGGACGTGTTCCCCGATTCCGCCGTCTTCGTTCGGGACCGAGGCGAGGACGCCAACGCGGTCTTCCCTGACACCGTCACGTTCGTCAAGGAACTGGGTTTCTTCCAGCCCGACCCGGCCCGGCCCTCGTATTTTGTCGCCAACTACGAGTCCTTCCAGCAGACGTGGGCGCCGGATTTTGTCCGTGACCTGGTCGTCCGGCACAAGATCGACTTCGTCGTCCTTGACGAAATCCAGTCCGCCCGGCTGCGTAGGCCGGTCCCGGAGCAGGAAGAGTCCGCTCGGCGCCGCCTCGTTAAGCAACTCATCACCGGCGCGGCCGACCGCATCCCCGACCTCCGAGTACTCGGCATGTCGGCCACCCCGGTAATGAGCGATCTGCACGAGGCCAGAACGCTCCTGGAGCTGATCACCGGGGAGGACCTCTCCGACATGCCGACGCAGCCTACGGTGTTGAACGCCATCGAAGTCCACCAGAGACTGATCCGGCACGGCATCCGTTACCGCCCCCGCTACGCCCAGTCCATCGAGACGCAGTACCCTGTGATCGACGGCCAGGCGTTTCTTCCCGAACTGAAACAGGTGCCTCGCCGAAACGTCGCCGCACTGGACAAGGTCGTACTCCGAGTGAAGTTCCCGCACTTGCCCGCCCTCCTGCGCCGCGGCACGCTCGTTTACACGCAGTTCGTCACCGACATGGTGACGCCGTTGGTCGAAACCGTTGAGGCCGTGGGCCTCCGGGCCGGGGTTTTTACGGGGGAGCGGAAGGACGGGCTCGACGACTTCCTTCAGGGTAAAGTGGACGTGCTTATCGGCTCCGCGCCGGTCGGCACTGGCGTTGATGGGCTTCAGTTCGTCTGCAACCGCCTCATTTTCGTGTCGCTCCCCTGGACCAGCGCAGACTACGAACAGGTGGTCGGCCGCCTGCACAGGCAGGGGTCAGTTTTTGACAAGGTCGAGGTCTTCATCCCTCTAGTCGAAGTCCGGCGTGAAGGCGAGGACGCATGGTCGTGGGACCGAACTCGGCTGCAGGTGATCCAGTTCAAGAGGACGCTCGCCGATGCCGCCCTTGATGGAGTCATACCGGAAGGGGAGCTGCCGACGCGAGACAAGCTCCAAGAAGATTCCCTCGCAGCCTTGCAGAAGTGGATCGACCGAGCCTCTCGGCTTCTCACATAAGTTCCAGCCGATTCGTCCATCCCAGCCGGGGGCAGGTGGACCGGCTTCCCCGAGGGTTGAGTGGTCTTCAAATGTCCGGGTTGTACGGTCGTACTGGATTCCGTACTGGATAAACGCGAGTGTACTGCATTCCCCTGCAATTCCGTGCTACACAATGCACGACCTTGCAAAGGAATGCGAAGGTAATATAATCCATAAGTAATTATGAGTTCAGCAGTTAAGTCGGCAAGATTGAACCCGGTTGGGTAGCTTCCCAAGCTGGACGTCGTGGGTTCGAATCCCATCGCCCGCTCTGAACGCAAGTCTCGCCGAACGCTGGAGTTAGCGTACCTGTCCGGTAAGCATTCGGTAAACCCGTCCGTCCGCAATCTATCCTGATTGGGCGCGCACCCTCACTCCGCCCGAGCAAGCTCGGACACAGCCGCGCCTCGAGCCATGCCTCCGAGACGACTTACGACGTGTCCGTGCGGCCGTCTTCCTCCGCCAACGACCAACGGCTCCGTTGCTGGTCGTTCAGGTTCCACGGCAAGAAGCCCTGCACG
>JBBQPD010000311.1:0-6884 GCA_038331535.1 Gemmatales bacterium
TACTCGGCATGGGGCGCAAGTGCCTCGCCGAACACCCCGCTCTCTGGCTGCCCTCGCTTCGCAAAGGGGCGCCCGAGTGGCGCGCCTTGCTCGACAGCCTGCGCACGCTGCATTTACACGGCGCACGCATCGACTGGGCCGGCTTTGACCGGCCCTACAACCGCAAGCGCGTGGACCTGCCTACTTATCCGTTCGCCCGCCAGCGCTGCTGGATGGACCCGCCGGCAGGGGAAGCCGGCGCGGCGCAGCTGCCGGGCGGGACCGAGCTACACCCGCTGCTCGGCCGTCGGCTGCCGTCGGCCCTGGCCCAGGTGCAGTACGTCGCCGAGGTGAGCCTGGCGCGGTTCCCGTGGCTCGGCGACCATCGCGTTCAGGGCAGCGCGGTGCTACCGGGCTCCGCCTATCTCGAAGGCGCCTTGGCGGCGGCGGCACAGTCGCGCTCGGCGCCGTTCCTCCTCGAAAACGTCTCGTTCTCGCAGGCCTTGTTCCTGGCACCCAACGACCGGCGCTTGCTGCAACTAGTCATCGGTCCCGAGTCCGGCGAACAGGCGCCGTTCCAGGTCTTCCAGGTGCCTCTGGAGGCTGCTCCCGGCACGCCGTGGTCGCTGCATGCTTCTGGCACTGTCGCCACTCTCCGCGGCGCGATCGCTCCGATAGCGTGGGAAAGCGACCTGAAGACGATTCAGGGAGTCTGCACGGAGGAAATGGAGCAGGCCGCGTTTTACCGCAAGATGAGCGAGCGCGGCCTGGAGTACGGCCCGGCGTTTCAGTGCAACGAGCGCCTGTGGAAGCGACCCGGTGAGGTCGTGTCGCGCGTGCTGCTTCCGGCGGGAGTGCTTGCCGAACAGGGCAAGTTCTTCATCCATCCGGCGCTGCTGGATGCTTGCCTGCAAGCGGTGGCCGCCGCGATGCCGGAGGACTTCATTCGACCCGACAGCGGCGACACCTACCTCCCGACCGGCCTGCGTGCGCTCCGCTTCCATGCGAAACCGGAAGGCGAACTGTTCATCCACGCCCGCCTGAAAGACAGTCCCGATGGCCCGGCCGCGGACGTGCTGGAAGGCAGCGCCCAGTTCCGCGATGGCGCGGGCCGGGTCTTGCTCGAACTCGACGGTTTGATGCTGCGCCGCCTGGCGCACGGTCAGTCTCGCGACGAAGAGAGTCGCCATGCCAACTGGCTCTACGAAGTCTGCTGGCGCGAGGCGCCCGCAGCGGCGACGGTCACTGTCCCGTCCGGTAACTGGCTCCTGTTCACGGATCGCGGCGGCCTCGGCGAACAACTTGCCGAACGGCTACGCGCTCACGGTTGCCGCGCGGTTGTCGTCGAGCCGGGTCAAGACCCATCGGCGTTCGACGCCCTACTTGCCGAAGCGCGCTGGCAGGGGATCGTCTACCTCTGGGGGCTGAGTATTCCGGCAGACCCGGTTGACGGGCAGGATTCCGGGACGAGCACCCTGTTCCACCTGTCCCAGGCGCTGGCGCGAGTTGGCGCGGGGCGATTGCATCTCGTCACACGCGGCTCCCAGGCGGCCGAGCCGGAACAACCCGTCAATGCTGGGCAAGCAGCGCTCTGGGGACTGGGCCGGGTGCTGGCGGTCGAACATCCCGAACTGCACGTCCGGCTCGTGGACCTCGACCCCGTTCCGTCCGGCAACGAGACGGAACGGGCGCTGAATCTTCTGACGGGAGAAATAGAGGAGCAGCTGGCGCTGCGCGGCGAGCGGCTTCTCATCCCACGATTGATTCGCAAAGAAGAACGCAATGAGCGCGACACCCGCAAAGACGCCCGTCTGGTGGTGCCGACGGGTGAGGCCTACCGCCTGGAGCTGAACGGGCGCGGCTCTATCGACAATCTCGTGCTGCGGCCGACGCAGCGAAAGAACCCCGGCCCCGGCGAGGTCGAGATCGAAGTCCGGGCGGCGGGCCTCAACTTCAGCGACGTGCTCAAGGCGATGGGTCTCTATCCGGGGTTGAAGGGCAACGTCGTCCCGCTGGGCATCGAGTGTGCGGGTGTCGTCTCCGCCGTCGGCGAGGGGGTAAGCGAGTGCCGGCCCGGTGACGAGGTCGTCGCCGTCGCGGCGTTCAGCTTCGGCTCGCACGCGCTCACGTCGGCGCAGGCCGTCGTCCTCAAACCGGCGACTCTATCCTTCGCGGAAGCGGCGACGGTTCCGATCACGTTCCTCACCGCTCAGTACGCTTTGATTCACTTGGCAGGACTGCAAGAGGGCGAGCGCGTCCTCATTCATGCCGGCGCCGGCGGCGTGGGGCAGGCGGCGCTGCAAGTCTGCCGTCAGGCCGGCGCGGAAGTGTTCATGACCGCCGGCAGTCCTGAGAAGCGGGCCTTCCTGAAAGAGCAAGGCGTCGAGCACGTCTTCGACTCGCGCTCGCTGGCCTTCGCCGACGAGATTCGCGCCATCACCAACGGCGAGGGGATTGACGTCGTCCTCAATTCGCTGCCGGGCGAGGCGATCCCGCGCAGCCTCGGCCTCTTGCGCGCGTATGGCCGGTTCCTCGAAATCGGCAAGACCGACATCTACCAGAATCGAATGCTCGGCCTGGCGCCGTTCCAGGACAACCTCTCGTACTTCGCCATTGACCTCGATCGCATGTTGCGCCAGCGGCCTAAGTTGGTGCGCTCACTCTTCCTGGAAGTCATGGCCGAGTTCGCGGTGGGGCATTACCAGGCGCTGCCGCTCGTCTCCTTCCCGATGAGCGAGAGCCGCAAGGCCTTCCGCTTCATGGCCGGCCGGCGCAACATCGGCAAGGTCATCGTCACGGCGGGGACAGGCGAAGTGGCCGAGGAAACCGCGCCGCCCACGATTCGGCGCGACGGCACCTACCTCATCACCGGCGGCCTGGGCGGGCTGGGCTTGCAACTGGCTGATTGGCTCGTGAAACGTGGGGCTGGCGCTCTCGTTCTCATGGGCCGCAGCGAGCCGGCCCTCGAAACCGCCGCGATCCTGGAAGAATGGCGGACCGAGGGCGTGCGCGTCGTCGTCGCCCGCGCCGACGTGGCCCGCGCGGATGAACTGGAGGCGGCGCTGGCCGGTGCGCTGTTCGACCTCCCGCCGCTGCGCGGCGTATTCCACGCGGCCGGCGTCCTCGACGACGGCCTCGTCTTGCAGCAGGACGAGCGCCGCTTCGCGCGGGTACTGGCGCCCAAGACGCGCGGCGCCGTCAACCTGCACCGACTGACCAGCGAGATGCCGCTCGATCACTTCGTGCTGTTCAGTTCGGTCGCGTGCCTGTTCGGTTCGCCGGGACAGTCGAGCTACGCCGCCGGCAACGCCTTCCTCGACGCCCTGGCCCACGAGCGCCGCCGACAGGGATTGCCCGCTCTCTCCATCAACTGGGGACCGTGGGCGGGTGCGGGTATGGCAGGCCGCACGATCGAAGCCGGCCAGATGGCGACGCGCGGCCTCACGCCGCTGCCAGCCGAGGACGCCTTGGAAGTGCTGGGACGGCTTCTGGAGCAGCCCGCGCCGCAAGCCGCCGTCATTGATGCGGACTGGGCCAAACTGATCGCCTGCTACACGGGCGGTGTGCCGTCGCTGCTGCGTGACCTGGCCGTCCCCGTCGCTGCAACGACTGCGTCCACACCGCGGATGCGCGAGCAATTGCTGGCCGTTCCGGAAGGCGACCGTGCGGCGCTGGTGCGCGACTACCTGCGCGAACAGCTCGCCCGCGTCATGGAACTGGACCGCGACAAGATCGATACGGACGCCCCGCTCAACACGCTCGGTATCGACTCGCTCATGGTGATCGAGCTGAAGAACAAGATGGAGACCGACACGGGCGTCGTCCTGCCCGTCTCGCGCTTCCTAGAAGGCCCCAGCATCGCCGGACTGGCGAAGCTGGTGGTTGAGGGCTTCTCTGCGGCAGGGGACCGAGGATCTTCTCCGTCCTCCGTCCTTAATCCTCAATCCGCAGTACCGAGTCCTCAGTCCTCAGTCCTCAGTCCTCAGTCCTCCGAAGTTGAGTTTCCCCTCTCCGTCGGCCAGCGGGCCTTGTGGTTCGTGCAGCGGCTCGATCCGGACAGCACGGCGTACCACATGGTCGATGCCGTGCGCATCCGTGGAACGGTGGACCTTGTTGCGCTGGAGAAGGCGTTCGCGGCGCTGTTCGATCGGCACCCGGCCTTGCGCACCACCTTCGTGGAGCGCGACGGCATCGCCTCCCAGCGCGTGCAGGCGCAGCGAACGGTCGGCGTCGAAATCGTCGATCTGATCGGCCGGTCGGAAGCGGAGTGGCGCGCCCGCCTGCAGGAAGAACTTGCCAAGCCGTTCGACCTGCTCAACGGTCCCACGTCGCGCGCCTTGCTGCTGCGGCTGGGTCCGGACGATCAGGTGCTGGTCTTCCTGCTGCACCACCTCGTGGCCGACATCTGGTCGCTGGTGCTGTGTACGCAGGAGTTCTTCCAGCTCTACGATGCCGCCCGCACTGGCCGCTCGGCAGGGCTGGCCGCGCCGAGTTCGACCTTCGCCGATCATGTCCGCTGGCAGACCGAGCTACTGGCGTCTGCCGAAGGCGCGCGCTTGCGCGATTACTGGCTGCGGACCCTTGACGGCGAGTTGCCGGCGCTGAACCTGCCGACCGACCGGCCCCGGCCTGCCGTGCAAACGTACCGCGGCACCTGGGAACATCGCGCCTTGAGTCCGGCGCTGACTGCACGCTTGCAGCAGCTAAGCGACCGGCACGGCGCCACGATGTTCATGACGTTGCTGGCGGCCTATCAAGTGCTATTGCACCGCCACACGGCCCAGGAAGATTTGCTCGTCGGTTGCCCAACGTTTGGGCGCAGCCGGGCGGAGGATGCCGGCGTGGTCGGCGACTACGTCAACCCCGTCGTGGTTCGCGGCAACCTGGCCGGCGATCCGAGCTTCAGCGCCTTCCTCGGCCAGATTCGACAGGCCGCGCTCGACGCCTTCGACCATCAGGATTATCCGTTCGCGCTGCTGGTGGAACAGCTCCAGCCGCGCCGCGATCCGTCGCGCTCGCCGATCTTCCAGACGATGTTCGTGCTGCAAAAGGCGCAGCTCTTGCACAACCAGGGGCTGACCGCCTTCCTGATGGAAACCGGCGACGCCAAGATGCGGCTCAACGGCTGGGAGATCGAAGCGCTCACTTACGAGCAGAATGACGCACAGTTCGACCTGTGCCTGCAAATGGCGGAGACGCCGCAGGGGCTGGCCGCCGCAGTGCAGTACAATTCCGATCTCTTCGACCGCGCCACGATTTCGCGGCTGCTGGCGCGCTGGGAAGTGCTGCTGGAAAGTGTCACGGCCGCGCCGGAGATGTCCGTCTCCGAATTGCCGCTGCTGCCTGCCGAGGAACGCCAGCTGGTACTCGTGGACTGGAACCAGACGGCGGCGCACTTCCCCCTTGACCGCTGCGTCCACGACCTGATCGAGGAGCAGGCGCACAAGACGCCCGCCGCGCTCGCCGTGGTCCACGAAGAACGGCAGTTGAGCTACGCCGAGTTGAACCGTACCGCCGACCTTCTGGCCCACCGGTTGCGCGGCCTCGGCGTCGGTCCGGAGATGCGCGTCGGCCTGTGCGTCGAGCGCTCACCGGAGATGATCGTCGCCCTCCTGGCGATCTGGAAAGCGGGCGGAGCGGTCGTGCCGTTCGACCCGACCTATCCCCAGGCCCGACTCGACTTCATGCTCCGAGACGCTGGCGTAACGGTGCTGCTGACGCAGGACTATCTCGCCGCTCGCTTCACGCGGCCCGGCCTGGAAATCGTCCGGCTGAGTCGTCAGGGTTCGGCCAAGAATCACGGCGAAGAGTTGGCGTGTCTGCCTGCCTGCCCCTGCCGCCCGACTACTGGCGCGCGGCCCGACAGCCTGGCCTATGTCATCTACACCTCCGGTTCAACCAGCCAGCCCAAGGGGGTGCAGGTCGAGCACCGCTCGCTGCTCAACCACAACTTCGATTTCAAGAGCCGCTACGGACTGAATCCAGACGATCGCGTCTTGCAGTTCGCCTCGATCAGTTTCGACACCGCCCTCGAAGAGATCGTGCCGGCGCTGCTCTCCGGGGCGGCGGTCGTGCTGCGTCCCGACTGGGCGATTTCGTCGCTGACGGCGTTTCTCGGCTTCCTCCGCTCGTTCCGCGTGACCGTGGTCGATCTGCCGACGGCCTACTGGCATCTGTGGGCGGCGGAACAGGCGCGCGGCGAGCTCCCCTGGCCGGAACTGGTTCGCTGGGTGATTGTCGGCGGCGAAAAGGTGATGCCGGAACGCCTGGCGGCGTGGCTGCAAAGCAACGGCTCCCGCGCCGGCTGGAGCAACGGCTACGGACCGACCGAGGCGACGATTCAGGCGACGACCGTGTCGCTGCTGCCCGGCGACGCAGCGCCGCCGGTCGGCCGCCGCTCGATGATCGGCCGGCCGATCGCCAACGTTCGCACCTACGTCCTGGACCGTAATCTGCGGCCCGTTCCCATCGGTGTGCCTGGCGAGCTGTGCCTCGGCGGGCCGGGAGTGGCCCGCGGCTACCTCAACCGGCCCGAAGAGACGGCCGAGCGCTTCGTCGAAGACCCCTTCAGCGGCGAGCCGAACGGCCGCCTGTACCGCACCGGCGATCTGGTCTGCTGGCTCGCCGACGGCAACCTCGATTACCTGGGCCGGATCGACGGCCAGGTCAAGATTCGCGGCTTCCGCATCGAACTCGGCGAGATCGAGACCCGGCTGAGTCAACATCCCGGCGTGCGCGATGTGGCGGTGCTGGCGCGCGAAGATCAGCCAGGCGACCGCCGCCTCGCGGCCTACGTGGTGCCGCGCGATTCCGCCCTGACGGCGCGCGACCTGCGCGCCTACCTCGAAAAGAGCCTGCCGGCCTACATGGTTCCCGCTGGGTTCGTGCTGCTCGACGCCTTCCCG
>JBBQPD010000312.1:0-6877 GCA_038331535.1 Gemmatales bacterium
GTCGAAGAGCACCGACGGGCCGCCTTCCAGCTTTTCGTCCGCGGCGTGGCGCTTTCCCTCGCTGTCCTCGACTCCTCCTACTTCCGGGGCGACCAGCTTCAGCAGCGCCCCTTCCGCTTCGACCGCTTTCTTCAACGCGGCAAGGAGTTTCGCATCGACGCCGTCCGTTACCAGCGCCCCGACCTTTCGGCCGGCGAAGTTCTTCGGACCGTTATTGATAATGCTCAGTGCCGGCGAGGGCTTCAGATCCCGCCGGGTCGGACGTGCGGCGGGGGCTGGCGCAGGCATCTCCTCCAGCCGCAGTCCCGCGGCCACCTGCTCGGCCAGTCCCTGATCGACGTTCAGAAGGTGCGACACCATCCGCGCCCGGATCGCCGGAGTCTCGACCTTGCTTAGCTCGAACGTCAGCGCGTTGGCGATGTGCGTCTGCTCAATCGGCGTCTGACTGATGTAGAATTGTCGGGCCTGGCTGTAGTGGTCGGCGAAAGTCTCCGAGCGGACCCGCTGCTTCGGGCCATCCTCGGCTGCCGGGAAGGACGGAAAGCCCTTCTGGGGCGATTCGCGCGGCCCCCCGTCCACACCCCGCGAGTTCGGCTCGTAGTTCACCTGTCCCTTCGGGTTGTGCATGGCCATGTGGCCGTCCTGCTGGAAATGCGCGACCGGGCACTTGGGAGCGTTGATCGGAATATGCGTGAAGTTCGGGCCGCCCAGCCGCTTAATCTGCGTGTCCAGGTACGAGAAGTTCCGTCCCTGCAGCAGCGGATCGTTGGTAAAGTCGATCCCCGGCACGACGTTTTGCGTACAGAACGCCGCCTGCTCCGTCTCGGCAAAGAAGTTGTCTACCCGCCGGTCGAGAACCAGCCGCCCTACCAGGACCACCGGCACGTCCTCCTCGGGAATGAGCTTGGTCGCGTCGAGGATGTCGAAGGCAAACTTGTCCGCAAAGTCGTCGTCGAACAGCTGGAGACCCAACTCCCACTCCGGGAAGTCTCCGGCCTCGATAGCGGCCCACAGGTCGCGGCGATGGAAATCGGGGTCAGCACCGTTGATCTTCACTGCCTCGTTCCAGACGACAGACTGCAGACCTTGCTTCGGCTTCCAGTGGAACTTGACGAACTTCGAGTTCCCGGCTGCGTTGACTAACCGGAAGGTATGAACCCCGAATCCCTCCATGAATCGGAACGACCGGGGAATCGTCCGGTCGGACATGATCCACATAACCATGTGCATGCTCTCGGGCGTCAGTGAGATGAAGTCCCAGAAGTTATCGTGAGCGGTCTGGGCCTGCGGGAAGCCACGATCCGGTTCCGGCTTGGCGGCGTGGATCAGGTCCGGAAACTTGATCGCGTCCTGGATGAAGAAGACCGGGATATTGTTGCCGACAAGATCCCAGTTGCCTTCCTTCGTGTAAAGCTTGACCGCGAACCCGCGCACGTCGCGCGCCAGGTCCGGCGATCCTTTACTGCCGGCGACGGTCGAGAATCGAACGAATGCCGGGGTTTTCTCCCCTTTCCGCTGGAACAGGTCGGCGCGCGTAACGTCGGCGAGCGAGCCGTAGTTCTCGAAGAAACCGTGTGCTCCGAAGCCGCGGGCATGGACGACCCGCTCGGGGATGCGCTCATGGTCGAAGTGGAAGATCTTCTCGCGGAGGTGAAAGTCCTCCAGCGTCGTTGGGCCGCGCGAACCGACTCTGAGTGAGTTCTGGTCGTCGGAGACCGGGATGCCCTGTTGCGTGGTGAGCACCGGGATGTCGCCGCCGGCCGTTTGGTGAGTTTCGCCGCCCGTGCCTGCGGCGACTTCAGCGTCAGCAGCGTGTGGAGCATTGTCCCTTTTACCGGCGTTTCGTTTCTTGGCCATGCTTCTGCTTTCCTCGTTTGTGATGTGAAAACGTAGAGGTGTAAGCAAAAGCTATGCCGCGAGGTGCGTGGCCCGAAGCCCCCAGGGAATACCTTGTGTTTAATGTGCCCTGTCCAGAATACTGTTCGGGTAAGGAACTGCGGATGCCTGTCTAAACGCAAATCAACTCTCGCCAAGGAGGCCGGGCAGGGGTGGAGCTAAGTGGGCGTCCAAGAATAACTTCCAAGATCAGAGGCACCGGCGTCGAGCACGTGCGAAGCGCCCGCACCGGCGAGACGCCGGTGCCACCGAAAGCATTACGCCGGTGCCACCGAAAGTATTAATGGATCTGACTAACGAGAATGCGCGACAATGGCGTGCGTCCAGGACCGCGGTTGTTGCGCCGGACTTATCACGCCTCGCCCGATTCCCAACACTCGTTCGTGTAGCAGTCCAGCAAGATGCGGCAGGATTCTTCCGGCGAATCGGAAATAGTCAATAGTTTCAGATCGTCGGCGTCGATCTTGCTTTCCGCGAGGGGGAATCGTTTCACCCATTCCACCAGCCCGCTCCAATACGCGGAGCCGAACAGCACCACCGGAAAGCGATGGATCTTACCGGTCTGGATCAGCGTCAACGCTTCGAACAATTCGTCGAGCGTGCCGAAGCCGCCGGGGAAGAGGATGAAGCCCTCCGCGTACTTCATGAACATCGTCTTGCGCGTGTAGAAGTGGCGAAAGTTGACGGCGATGTCCACATAGGGGTTCACGGCCTGTTCGTGGGGCAACTCGATGTTGCAGCCGACGGACAGCCCGCCCGCGTCGCGCGCGCCCCGGTTGGCCGCCTCCATGATGCCGGGACCGCCGCCGGTGATGACGGCGAAGCCGGCCTCGGCCAGTCGTCGTCCCACGTCGCGAGCGGCGCCGTACATCGGATCGCTCTCCGGCGTTCGCGCCGAACCGAAGACGGCCACTCCGGCGCCTATCTCCGCGAGCGCGTCGAACCCTTGCACGAATTCGCCGAAAATTCGCATCACGCGCCAGGAGTCGGTGTGCGTGAACGCCGCGTGCTCCGGAGCGCGCGGCTGGGGCGCGGCCCGGCGCGGCCTCTGGAGCAGCAACTCGTCTTCCGTCGCCTTGCTCGTGTGTGCGGCACGATTCAGCGACACGTTGGGAATGGAGCCGCCCGAATGGCCCGTGGTGCTCGAACGCTTCTTCGCCATGAAGGTCAACCTTTCTCGTGAGGCCGCGACGTCCCGAACGCCCGTTGCTATTTTCGGTAGCGCTCCGCCAAGCCGTCGATGTAGGCGCAGTAGCGATCGGCCAACCCGCGGTCGTGAATGACCAGGATATTCTCCGCGTTTTCCGTGGCGCTGTGCGACAGGTTGTAGCTGCCGGTGACGACCGCGTCGTCGGCCACCACGATCTTGTTGTGCATGAAATCGTGCGGACTGCTCGGGCTGTACGGATGAGAGCGCTTGCCCACCAGCCGAGCGGCGACGTCTCTGAACACGGGGATTTTCCACGCCGACGGGCCTGCTTGCCATTGCTGCACGACGGACTCCATTTGCGTCGCGTCATAGACGCCGTCGAATTCGGCGAGCCGGCCCTGGTGCAAAACGTCGCCCAGCGCCCCGAGGATGCCCCCGGAGGTTATCAACATCGAACCGAGCTTGAGCCGACGGCGGGCACTGCGCACGAGGTGCGCCACGTCGAGATCGATGGCCCGCCCCTCGCCAGGCGAGAACGCGACCTTGATCGGGACGGCGCCGACCTGCACGGTGCCCACGTCGTGGAGGCCGGTGGTGGCGATGTCGCCTTTCTCCCACAACTCGGCGAAATCGGTCTCGTAGTAAGAGCATAATTCCGGCGAGTCGATGCAAACGATGTTGTTCTCTTGCAAAGACCAGGAGTCGTTCGTGAAATTCGTGGACCCGGTCCAGACGGCGGCAGCCGAACTCTTCCCGTCGCGCAGGATGTACTTGTGATGCATCAACTTTGGCATGCGCGGGTCGCCGCCGGTGATCGCCTTTCCCTGCACGTTGCCCCCGATCCGCCGGACGAAATCGGCGGTGCCGGGAGGAGCGGGATCGGTGCCGCTGTCGGGAAATGAGGCGGTGGGTTTACCGGCGTCGAAGACGATGCGCACGTCCACTCCCGCGGCAACGCGGCTTTGTAACGCGCTCAGGATAGGGGCAGCCACCGCGTCGCTGAGCCGGAAGTCATAGATCGCGACGTGCAGACTGGACGTGGCCTTGCTGAGGAACTCCACCAGCAGCCCCGCAATCTGCTCCGGGCGCTGTTTCGCCTGTTCGAGAAATGTTACGTTGATGGCCATCTTCGATCCTCGCGCCGAGGAAGTTCCGAGAGGTGTTCGTTGCTCGCTCATTGTAGGACCGACCCGTGCGCGAGACATCCGAACGAGCGGCATTGATATTGCTGGAGCTAACGAGAGGACGGAAACAGGACCGAACCGACTTCGAACATTGCAGCAACCCATGCAGGAAGGGCCGGCGGCAACCGTCGCCAGGGTCGACTATCTCTATCGTACCAGGTACGACCGCTTTCTACACCTTGTCGGTTCGGAGATACCCTCGTGACCGCGCTTCACCAATGGCATCCCCTCTATCCCATCCGCTGGCTGGGCCGGAAACCGGTCGCCCTGAAGTTCCTGGGGCGGGAATTGGTGCTGTTTCGCACACGAGCGGGCGCCCTGGGCGTGCTGCCCGATTGTTGCCCCCACCGCGGCATGCGTCTTAGCAAGGGCAGGGTAAACGACGGCCGTCTCGTCTGCCCTTACCACGGCTGGCGCTTCGACCCGAACGGCCAGGGGGAAAGCCCTGGCTCCCCACGGCTGCAAGTATGCACTCCCCATTTCGACGTTGCCGAGCACGAGGGGATGATCTGGGTCAAAGACCCCGAAGGCACCGGTGTTCTGCCGTCCCTGCGCCACGACGGCTACCAACTGCTGCACCTCGCCTATGTGCCGCTGCGGGCGCCGGTCGAGTCGCTGATGGAGAACTTCACCGAGATCGAGCACACCGGCACGGCCCACGCGCAGTTCGGCTACGACGGGAATCGGATGGACGAGGTCCAGTTCGAGGCGGAGGCCGACGCCGACACCGTCCATATCCGCGTCAATGGCCCCCAGAAGCCGCTGTGGCCGATGAGCCGGTGGGCGATGGGCGTGCGGAAGGGAGACCGCCTGTGCTTCGACTGGACGACGCGCTTCGCCCCGCTGCGGGCGGAAGCCGACTTCTGGTGGGAGGATCCGCGCACCGGCCAGCCCCGGCCGTGCCGCTTCAAGGAACACGCCTACTTCATCCCCGTCAGCCCCACGGAGTCCCTCTCCGTCGGCTATTATTTATGGTCGTTCCAGGGAGTGCGGCGGCACCTGAGTCGGCTGCTGCGACCGTTCGTTAATCTGGGCGTCCGCCGCGAGATCGCCCTGGATAAGTGGCTGATCGAGAACGTCATCCCGGAGACCCTGTTTGCACCGGGCCGGCGGCTGGGGCGGTTCGACAAGGGTCTCCAGGAGCTTCGCAAGCGCTGGCAGCGTTGGCGCGAGGACTATGGGATGCCGCCCGCAGAGGGCCGCGGAAGTTTGCCGCAGGGAGCCCAGGCCAGTGGCCTGGGCTGACGGAAGCGGCCCTTCAGGCCGCAACACCGGCGCTGCCTCTTTCGGGAGTTGCACCCAGACGACAGGGTTTGCGTCCCATCCCTTGCCGGGGCGGCGGCGCGGATTATAATTGCTGTTTAGCCGTTTTCGTCCGCGAGATGACTCTGGAGAGGATCGATGCCGCACACGCGCAGCGCCAAGAAGAACCTTCGCAAGGCCGAGAAGCGCCGAGTCCATAACCGCGCTGTTATCAAGACTCTCAAGACGCAGATCAAGCGCACCACGGCGGCGGCCGAGGGGACTGTCGAAGAATTGCAGAAAGAGTACAACCTCGCGGCCAAGCGGCTCGACAAGGCAGCGGCCAAGCAGGTCATCCATCGCAACCTGGCGGCCCGCAAGAAGTCGCAGCTCGCCCGCGTCCTGCGCGACAAGAAGGCGGCGGCCACAACGGCGCCGAAGGCGTGATATTCTTTCCTGTTTACGTTTCGCGCGATCCGCGCGAAACGTAAACACGAACTATTTTCACGCCGCCCGCCGCACCTTCAGCGGAGGGGCCACTGGTGGACGCACCAGTTTGAGCGTTGCCGGTTCATCACTTACTTCCTGCCTCCGCCACATCCACAGCGTGAACGCCGGTACCAGGAACGGCCGCACCACGAACGTATCCAGCAGCACGCCGAACGCCAGCGCGAAACCAATCTGTATCAGCGTATTCAACCCCGACAGCATCAACGTCGCGAAGGTTCCCGCCATGATGATGCCGCAGGACGTGATCGTGCCGCCGGTCCGGGCCAGCGCTCGCCGCATCCCTTCATCGGTGCCGCGCCGCTTCTTCTCTTGCAGCGCCCGCGTCATGAGCAGGATGTTGTAGTCCTCGCCGACCGCAACCAGGATCGTGAACAGGAAGAACGGCACCCGCCAATCGACCTCGCCCAGCGGCCGGCCGTGCCAGAAGTGGGCCATCAGCGTCGTCGCTCCGAGCGTGGCGTAATAGCTGAACAGCACCGTCACCAGCAGATACGCCGCCAACCACGGCCGGCGCACCAGCACCAGCAGAATCAGGAAGATCCCGGCCAGCACCAACCCATTGATACGCAGGCGGTCGCTTTCGGTAACCACGGCCAGGTCGCGCGTGTTGACCGTGACGCCGTAAGTCTCGGCGCGCACGTCGCCGAGTTCTTGCGAATCGCCCGGCAATTTGTCGCGCAGCCACGTCTGCAACAGGTCGAGCGTCGGCACGCTGCGCGGATCGAACGGATCGGTCTTCAGCACCACATCGAGCCGCGTCACATAGCGATATCCCTCGGGAGTGCTGATCTTCGCCTCATAGAAATCCCGCGCCGCCTTGTTGGCTTTTGCAGCGATCCCGTCGGCGATCTTCTTGAGCGCGCTCGATCCACTCCGGTCGCCGAACGCCAGCAGT
>JBBQPD010000313.1:0-6872 GCA_038331535.1 Gemmatales bacterium
ACACCGGGTTTTTCGGCACTCCGCGGAATTTTCGCTCCTATCGGCCGGTTGAATCGTCTATCATAAACTGCATCATACTTGTGCGATCACGCCGTGCGGAGCCGCTATCATGCATCTGGCCTACCTGAGTCTGCTGTTCGCCGCCCAACCCCTCATCAAGCCCGTTCCGCCGGTAGTCCAGCCGACGACGAAGGTCGAGACCGCGTTTGCGTCGGACGAGCAGATTCTGAAAGCCGCACATCTCGGCGCCGACGGACCGGCCTTGATCGACTTCTTCCGCAAGCGCAGTGCTCCCGCACCCGACAAAGCCAAGCTCGATGCCCTCATCGCCAAGTTCGCCGACAAGACCGCCGAGACCGCTGACCGCGCCGTCGGCGAGGTTGTCGCCATTGGCCCGAACGCGGTGCCGGCGCTGCGGCCGGCCGCCAACAACCCTGACGGCGGCGAGACGACCGTCCGCGCCCGCCGTTGCCTCCAGCTGATCGAGGGCAATCAAGGTGCCGCCCTCACCGCCACCGCCGCGCGCATGCTCGCCGTTCACAAAACCGCAGGAGGCGTCGCGGCACTGCTCGAATTTCTGCCTTTCGCCGAGGACGACCGCGTCGCCCAGGAGATTGAGGCCAGCCTCGTCGCCAGCGCCCTCCGCGACGGCAAGCCCGATTCGGCGCTGATCAAGGCGCTGGAGGACAAGGTTCCCGTCCGTCGTGCTGTTGCCGCCGGCGTTTTATGCCAGGTCGGCGGGCCAGCGATTCACCCTGTCGTCCGGCCGTTGCTCAAAGATCCCAAACCAACCGTCCGTCTCAAGGTGACCCTCGCTCTCGTGGAAGCCAACGACGCCGAGGCGGTGCCGGTTCTGATCGAGCTACTCTCCGATTTGCCCGCCGAGCAGCGCAAGCAGGCCGAGGACAGCCTGGCGCAGCTCGCCGCCGAGTGGACGATCACCACGCCGCAGGGCAACGACGCCACCTCGCGCCGCCTGCGCCGGGAGATGTGGCAGGCCTGGTGGCGCAGCACCGACGGTACGGGCCTGCTCGACGAGTTCCGCAGCCGAACCCTCTCCGAGGAAGACCGCACTGCCGTCCGCGACCTGATCGCGAAGCTGAGCGACGCGAGCGCCGAAGTCCGAACGAAGGCCGAGGCCGATTTACTCAAGCTCGGGCCGAAGGTGGCTCCGCTGCTGCGGCGAACGGTATACCTCGGCGGCGTCAAGGGCCAGGAGGCGGTCGCGAAATGTCTGCAACTGGTCGAGAAGGACGCCCCGCCCATCATGCCGTCCGCGGCGCCGCGCTTGCTGGCCCTGCGCCGGCCGCCTGGCACCGTTGAGACGCTGCTCGCTTACCTGCCGTTCGCCGAGACGCACGAGTTGAACCAGCAGACGCGCGAGCTGATCGCCTTCATCGGCCCGACCGATCCCAAGTCAGTCCCGGTGCTGGTGAAAGCGCTGCAAGACCCGTCCGCCGTCCGCCGCGCCGCCGCCGTGCAGGCGTTGTGCAAGACCGCCGACGCCGAGCAGCTCGCCGCGCTGCGCAAATTGCTCGCCGACACCGACAGCGAGGTGCGCCTGCGGGCCGGGCTCGGGCTGGCGGCTCTGAAGGAGAAGGAGGCGATGCCCGTGCTCGTCGCCCTGCTGGCGGACTTGCCGATCGACCTTGCCTACGAGGTGGAAGACTACCTGATGCGCGTGGCCGGCGACAAGGCGCCGTCGGCGCCGCTGGCGAACGACGTCGCCGCCCGCGCCAAGACGCGCGACGCCTGGGCCGCGTGGTGGAAGGCCAACGCCGAGACCACCGATCTGGCCCGCATCGACAGCGGCGACCGGATGCTGGGCTTCCAGCTGGTCGTCGAGGCGTACGACAATGTCCGCCGCAGCGGCCGGGTTCTCGAAGTCGATCGGGCCGGCAAGACGCGCTGGGAGATAACGGGGTTGCAGTACCCGATCTGTGCCCAGACGCTGCCGGGCGATCGCGTGCTGATCGTGGAGCAGAACCTCAACCGCGTTAGCGAGCGCGATCACGCGGGCAAAGTGCTGTGGGAGAAACAGCTGAACCAGCCGTTCCACGTGCAGCGGACGCGCAACGGCCATACCTTCATCGCCTGCAGGCAAGCGCTGATCGAGCTCGATCGCGACGGCAAGGAAATCCTCAACGTGCCGCGTATTAACGACACGATCCTCGCCGCCACCAAGCTGCGCGACGGGCAAATCGCCTGCGTCACCTACCAGAGCCAGTACTTCCGCCTCGACGCCAACGGCAAGGAAGTAAAGACGACGCGCTTACCGTTCATCAACAATGGCGTCTGGGGCGAAGTGCTGCCCAACGACCACGTTATCATCAGCTCGCAGGGGAACAGCAAGGTGACCGAGTACGACGGCGAGGGCAAGGTCGTCTGGGAGGCGAACGTGCCGCAGGCCGGCGTTCCGGCCCGGCAGCCGAACGGCCACACCCTCGTCCCGTCACAAGGGAACGCGCTGCTCTTCGAGTTGGATCGGACGGGGAAGATCGTCCATGAATTCAAGGATCTGGGTTATCGCCCCTGGCGCGTGACCCGGCGTTGAGACCGTCCAATTATTTACCACAGAGACACAGAGGCACAGAGAAGAGAAATACTATTTCAGTGCATGAGTAACCCCGAATTAGCTCTCTTTTGTTTTTCTCTCTGTGCCTCTGTGTCTCTGTGGTGAAAAATTCGCATTGGAACACCCAAAGACCTCGCAACCGAGATATTCGCATGTTGTGCCGAACCCACTTGCTGTCGCTGACCGGCGTGTGCCTGCTGCTGGCGGGCGCGACGGCGGTCCGCGCGGTTGACGACCCGGCCCTGGCGGCCGACGAGGCAACGGTTCGCGCCGCCGGCCTCGCGACCGCTGGCTCCGCGCTGCTCGACTTCTTCCGCCTCCGCACCGACGGCACGGCCACGCCCGAACGGCTGGCGGCACTCATCCGCCAGCTGGGCGCCGATACCGCCGCTGTCCGCGAAAAGGCGTGCGGCGAATTGGTGGCGCTCGGCCCGATCGCGCTGCCGCCGCTGCGCCAGGCTGCCAAGGATCTCGACGCGCCGACCACATCGATCCTGGCTCAGCAGTGTCTGACCGCGCTGGAGAAGAACTCCGCGACGGTGACCAGCTCCGCTGCCCGGCTGCTGGCCTGGCGCCGTCCCGAGGGTGGGGCCGAAGCGCTGCTGGCGTTCCTGCCTGCCGCGGAGGACGAGCACGTCATCGAAGAGGCCAAGACCGCCCTGGCAACCCTGGCCTATCGCGACGGCAAACCGATCCCGGCTATCATCAAGGCGCTCGAAGACCCGGTGTCGCTGCGCCGCGCCGCCGCCGTCGAAGCGATCTGCCAGAACGGCCCGGCCGACGCCGACGACACAGTGCGCAAGCTGCTCCTCGACCCCATGCCGAGCGTGCGCCTCAAGGCGGCGCTCGCCCTCGCCCGCGTGCAAGATCCCAAGGCGGTCGCCACGCTGATTTCCCTGCTCGGCGAACTGCCGGTCGATCAGGGGCGGGCGGCGGAAGACTATCTCGGCAGCCTGGCCGGCGACCTGGCGCCGAAGGTTCCCCTCGCGGACGACGCCTCGCGGGCCAAGGCGCGCGACGCCTGGAACGCCTGGTGGCAGGCCAACGACGGGGCGAACCTGCTCAACGAGTTCCGCAAACGTACCGTGACCGAGGCGGAATTGAAGAAAATCCGCGACCTGGTGCAGAAGCTCGGCGACGAGACATTCGAGACGCGCGAACAGGCCGCCAAGCAGCTGCGCGGCATCGGCCAAAATTCCATTCGCCCGCTGCGCGACGCCACGATGAGTGCGGACCTGGAGGTTAAGAACCGCGCCCGCGACCTCCTGGCCGAGATCGAGCAGGACAAGAACACGCCGCTGTCGCCGGTGACAGCCCGGCTCGTCGCCCTGCGCCGGCCGGCCGGCGCCGCCGAGGCCATCCTCGGCTTCCTGCCGTTCACTGAGGACCAGGCGCTCCTCGCCGAGGCGCAGGTCGCGCTCAACGCCGTCGCCTACAGCGAAGGCAAAGTCGATCCGGCCGTGCTGCGTGCCCTGGAGGACCAGTACGCCGTCCGCCGCGGCGCCGCCGCCGAGGCACTGTGTCAGGTCGCGACCCCCGAAAACCAGGCGGCGGCTCGCCGTCTTCTTGTCGATCCCAGCGCCGGCGTCCGTCTCAAGGCGGCACTGGCGCTGGCGGGGCTACGCGACAAGGCGGCCGTGCCGGTGCTGATCGCCCAGCTGCGCGAGGCCGACGCCGAGCAGACCGGGTACGTTGAGGAATACCTGGCTCGCCTCGCCCACGACAAGGGGCCGGGTGAGTTGCCGACCGGCTTCGACGACGACTCGCGCCAGAAGCGCAACGAAGCCTGGGCCAAGTGGTGGGCCGACAACGCCGACAAGGTCAGCCTGCCCGACCGGCAAGCGATGGCTGGCGTGACGCGCTACCTCGGTTACACCCTGCTCGTGCAGCAGCAGCAGGTGGTTGAACTGGGCACCGATGGCAAGGAGCGCTGGAAGATTACCGGCCTTCTCAACCCGC
The DNA here is from genome assembly GCA_038331535.1 of Gemmatales bacterium. Lineage (GTDB taxonomy): Bacteria > Planctomycetota > Planctomycetia > Gemmatales > Gemmataceae > JBBQPD01. The sequence goes on from JBBQPD010000313.1 coordinate 4,535, forward strand.
AGGACGCCCGCGTACTGCCTGGCGGCCGGGTGCTGATCGCCGAGTTGCAGGGCCAGCGCGTCACCGAGCGCAACCTCAAGGGCGACATCCTCTGGGAGAAACGGGTGACCACCTGGCCGGTCTGTGTCGATCGGCTGCCCAACGGCAACACGCTGATCGCCACACGGCAGCAAATCCTTGAGGTCGATCGCTCCGGCAAGGAAGTGTTCAACTACAACCGCGCGTTCGGCGACATCATGTGGGCCGCCAAGGCGCGCGACGGCCAGTACGTCCTGCTGTCCAACCAGGGGTTGTGCGTGCGCGTCGATGCCGCTCAGAAGGAAGTGAAGAGCTTCCGCGTCCAGGGCGTCTCCAACTTCGGCAACGAGCTGCTGCCCAACGGCAACGTCCTGGTGCCGCTGTCGTGGCAGAACAAGGTGACGGAGTACGACCACGACGGCAAGGTGGTCTGGGAGGTCGGCGCGCCCCAGCCGATGGCCGTCTGCCGCCTGCCCAACGGCAACACGCTGATCTCTTCGATCAACGGGCAAGCGAAGATGCTCGAACTCGACCGCGCCGGCAAGACGGTGGTCGATACGAATATCCAGACCTACGCCACGCGGATTCGCCGACGCTGACTGCCGTTCGCCGCTTGATTGCACCCGCGCTTCTGATCGCCGCGCTGGTCGGCGCCGGCCCTGCCTCCGCCGCCGAAACGACGCCCGACGAGAACACGCTCGCCCAGAACATGGTTCCGACCGACGGGCCGGGACTTCTTGCCTTTGTCCGCCGCCTCGTGCCCGATGAGAAATCCGAGACGAGGCTCAAAAAGCTCGTCAAACAGCTCGGCGACGACGACTTCGACGCCCGCGAGGAGGCGTCGCGCCTGCTCGTCGCCGCCGGCGCGCCGGCCCGGCCGTTCCTGCAAGAGGCGCTCAAGGAGACGGATGCCGAAGTCCTCGGCCGCGCCCGCAAGTGCCTGCAACAGATCGACCAGGGGTTGACCTCCGTCGTCACCTCGGCGGCGGTGCGCGTGCTGGCGAAGCGCAAGCCGGATGGGGCCGCGCAGGCGCTGATTGAATACGTGGCCGTCGCGGAGGATGAGAACGTCGCCGAGGAAGTTCGGCACGCCCTGGCGACGCTGGCGCTGCGCGACGGCAAGCCGGAGCCGGCCGTGGTGACGGCCCTGGCGGACAAGTCTCCGGCCAAGCGCGCCGCCGCCGGCGCCGCCCTGGGACGGGCCAACACCGCCGATACGCGCGACGCCGTCAAGAAGCTGCTTCAGGATGCCGAGCCGGCGGTTCGCCTCCGCGTCGGCCTCGCCCTGGCCGCGCGCGACAAGGACGCCGTGCCCGTCCTCATCGCGCTGCTCGATAACGATCGGTTGAAGCTCAACGACCTCGGCGGCGTCGAGGACGTGCTCTACCGTCTGGCCGAGGACAAGTCCCCGGCGGTCGCGCCCGGCACCGACGAGGCTGGCCGCAAAAAGTATCGCGAGGCGTGGGAAGGGTGGTGGAAGGAACACGGCCCGAAGGTGGACGTGGCCCGGCTCGAAGAGGCCGCGCGCTCGCGCAATTACACGATGGTCGTGCTGCTCGACAAGGGGACGGTGGTCGATCTCGACGAGGGCAACAAGCCGCGCTGGCGGGTCGAAGAGCTGCGCCTGCCGCTCGACGCCCAGATTTTACCCGGCGACCGCGTGTTGGTGGCCGAGCACGATGGCGGCCGTGTCACCGAACGCAACCGCACCGGTGAAGTGTTGTGGCAGCACCGCATCGACATGCCGCTCGTCGCCCAGCGCTTGCCGAACGGACACACGTTCATCGCCACGCGCACGCAGTTGATCGAGCTGGACCGCGACGGCAAAAACGTCTTCAACCACTTTCCGCCCAGCGGCGAGCTGATCATGCGCGCCCAGAAGCTGCGCAACGGCGAGGTCGCGCTCGTCCTGACCAACGGCGGCATCAACGATACCCGCTTCGTCCGGATCGACGCGAAGGGCAAGGAGCTAAAAACGTTCGTCGTCAACGTGCGCACGTCGGGCGGCCGCATCGACGTGTTGCCGAACGGCCACCTCATCGTGCCCGAGAACAGTAACAATCGCGTCGTCGAGCTGGACGGCGACGGCAAACAGGTTTGGGAGGTCAAGGACATCGACCGCCCGGTCATGGCCCTGCGGCTGGCGAACGGCAACACGCTGGTTACCTCGATGAGCGACCTGGTCGGCGCCGTCGAGTACGACCGCACCGGCAAGCAGGTCTGGCAGTACAAGAGCGACTCGCGCGTGACGCGCGCGTTTCTGCACTAATTTGGCGAGCGGGGGGCGTTAGCCCCCCGGTGACTTCACCGGGGGGCTAAC
>JBBQPD010000314.1:0-6870 GCA_038331535.1 Gemmatales bacterium
GGCCAGAGGTAGAGCAACGGCAACAGAGGCCAGAAGGGCGGGATTCGCCGGACGACCGCGCGATAGGCTTCGAGGGAGGACAGCGACTTCCCTGGCAGAATCGCGCGTATTTCGCCTGCCGCCAGAGGGGTGGACACGATGTCTGAAATATCCTCACCGTTATTCGGCGAGTCTAGTGCGTCCCGGTAGCGTATGCGTTGCAGCACGTCGAAGGCCCGGAAGACGGCGATAGCGCTGCGGTGGAAGCGACATCGTCCATCGAACACGACATCGAGCTGTTCGGGAAACAGCCAGCGACCGATCCATTGGCACACGCCCGACCAGTTGCAAAACGAGACGTACATGGTCTGCAAGGAGAAGAAGCCGATCTGCATGAACAGGTTGGTGCCGTTGTGAAAGGACAGGCCGATCAGGGCCGCCGGCACTCGCGTTTTGCGGAACAGTATCAGGAAGATGAAACCCAGCTCGAACCCAATCGTCGCCACCCCGACGAGGCGATACAAGGCGGGATAATGATCGATCCGAAAGATCGGACGCCAGCCGCCGAGTTCCTGCCACTTGGCGTACATGGTGTAGCGCAGGTTGTCGCTCAAGCCCCAGTCGAGGCCGCTCTCGAACAGCTTCCAGAAACCAGGGAAAAAGTAGACGACGCCCAACAGCAGCCAGATGAAACGCAGCGGCATCCCGTAAATGACTCCAGGTCCGGGAGGTTCCGTCCCGCCCCGCGCGGCCCGGCGCAGCGCTCCCACGATCGCGTCCAGCGCGAGAACGTCGCCGCACCTGCTGACGGCGAGAATCGCGGCGAACCAGAGGAGGTGATGGCAATGATTCACCTTCGCGAAGCATTGCGGGATGCCGATCGCATAAAAGGACAGCAGCAAGGCCGCGAGTGCCGACGTGCGTGAGAACAAACCCAACATGCCGGTCACGCAAGCGAGCCTGAGCAGCGACAGGACCGGCGACGTGTAGGCCGGGTCAAAGGCGACGAGGCGTAACGGTACCGTAAGGCCGGCCGGTGCCACGCGCAGTTCGTCCGGCATGCGGCTGTAAAGCAGGATCGCCGAACTCTCCGATTCGATCGTGATGAGCAGCGTGGCGAAGAAAACGATGCGGAAAACCGCGAGGTTGAGCGGATCGCCGGGTTCCATGAAGAAGTCGCGCATGAACCGGGCGATGCGCCGGCGAAAGATCACGGCGAGGACCGCGAGTTCTAGTAGCAGACAGACAACGACGAGGCGCATAAAGACCTGCCGGCCGCGCAGCTGGTAATGCTCAAGCGAATGACGGAGCGGGTGTGGCACGAGGCGATGCAGCGGCGGCCACGATTCGTGGCGATAGATCGAATCGATCAAACGCGGCGCGAAGATGCCATAGAAGACCGCGGCCAGGGCCAGTAAGACGAGCGAAACACCGAAGAGCTTGAGCGCACGCTTTTCACGCGGAGTGTGCGGAGCGCCGCCCCCGTCGTGGGGCAGGGAAGAATCGGGGAGTGGATTCATAACGATGCCTGCCCGATTGTGTCCGTGCGGAGGAACGCCGGACCCATTCACGATAATGCCACACGACTCGCTCCGCGCTCGGGTTGGGTGGCCCGCGTTCCGCGCAGACACGCGGAGATGATCTCCCACAAGCGGGCCAAGCTGCCGCTCTGCGAGAACTCCGCGGAGACGCGGAGGCGGGCGGCGGCGCCCAGCTCGCCGGCCAGGACCGGGTCGCGGGCCAGACGCAGCATGTGCCTGGCCATGCCCTCGACGTCGCCTTCTTCGACCAGCAAACCGGTCACGCCGTCGAGGACAACGTCGGGGATACCCGCGTGGCGCGTCGCCACCACGGGCAGGCCGGACGCACCCGCCTCGATGACCGAAACCGGCGTCCCTTCGCTGTCACCATCGGGCGCGACCACGGAATGCTGGACGAAACAGCGGGCGCGGCGCATCTCGTCGCGCACCACTTCGGGCGGGCAGGCGCCAAGGAAAGTGACGGCGTCGGCGACGCCGAGTTGCTTCGCCTCGGTCTTGCAAGGTTCCAAGAGCGGGCCGAAGCCGATCATGCGCAGTCGCGCCTCGGGAAACTGGCGATGAACGTCGGCAAAGGCTCGGAGCGTCAACTGCGGCGCCTTCTTCGGCGTGAAGCGCCCAACTGCCACGAACACGGGAGCCGCGGACCGAGGGTCGGCTCCGGAGAATTGCGCCAGATCGACGCCATAAGGGTTCCAGTGCGTCCGTTCGGGAGGTGCGCCGAGTCCGAGCAACTTTTCACGCATGGCCTGCGAGACGGCGATGATAGCCGCCGCGTCGCGGAACAGGAGACGGTAGGGCACTTCAAGTTGACGCAGCAATTCGGTATTACTGGCGTCGTAGCCGTGGAAATGCGCGATGAGCGGCACCCCGGCTGCGACGCACGCCGCGCGCACGCCGGCGGCCATCTCGCCATACTCGCCCAGGACGGCGGCAGGACGGACGCGCCGGATCGCTTCGGCATAGGCGGCGGTCACGTCCGCGTGGTAGTCCCGTCCCAGGAGCCGACGTCGGATCAGACGCCAGGCGCGCGCCGGGAAGGACGGTGACAACAGTGGTTTGTCATCCAGATGCGGAGTGCCGCCGTGGACGACCGTGACGACCGCCGGCAAGCAGTCAATGTGCGTTCGGAGGAAAGTCTCCGATGGGGATGGCGGCGAAGGCAGGACGATCAGCAACCGCAGTTGATCGATCATGTTCCAGTGCCTCGAGAAGCCGAACTCGCTCCCATCCTCGCGCCGACGAACCTCCGTCGCTGCGCTGATGCCCTGCGTTCTCGCCAGGCGGCGAAGCGCGCCGGCAGGAAGCCGGCGAACCGCTGCAGCAACGTGCGGTCCTGCCTCGGTGGCGTGAGTTCGCCGAAGCTCGGGCCGCGCTGGATGACCGCATGGCAGTAGTCATTGCGGTGCCAGATCGACACGAGGCGGAAGTGGACCAATTCGCCGTCGAGCGCCGCCGCCAGGGCGACAAAATCCTGCAGACGCACCGACTCGTCCACGATCTGCAGTCCCGCAGGCTCGTGTGCTGCCAGGTGTTCCTGATAGAACGGCGACGGCGTCGTCAAAACGACAAGCCCATTCGGCGCCAGGCATCGGGCGAGTGTGGCGTTGAAGGTTGGCCAGGTGTCGCGCGGAATGTGTTCATATACGTCGAGCAGAGTGATCGCATCGTACGGGGCGAGAGCCGGCGCTGCGCTGAGGTCACTCACGTCGAAGCGGAGTCGGGCCCCGGCGAAGAGGAGACGGGCGTTCTCGATGGTCTTCGGGCTGATGTCAACACCGTGGACTGCCAGACCGGGACGGCGACGAGCCAACTCCTGCGCAGAGATACCGAGTCCGCAGCCGACTTCAAGCAGCCGCGCTGCGTCGGACGGCAGGACGGCATCGACGAGAGCAACGGCGGCGGCGATGCGCTCGTTGCCGTGGACGAAATCGCGCAGGCGCCGTTCCAGGGTGCCGTCGTAGAAATCTGCAATCTCCTGCCGGTCGCACTGGTGCTGTTCGACTGTACTCATCTCGACAAACTCCGTAGCCCTTCCGCGTGCCCACATCGTTGACGAACGTCTCCGAGCCTGCGAAAAGGGACTGTCCCCCTGAAATTGCCAGAGGGACAGTCCCCTTTTTCGCACAGGCTCTCAGGCCACACGCCACGTCGCCCGATCCCAATGAATGCAGCCCCAGGGCCGTTCCGGCCATTCCAGGCCGCCGTTGTTCGCCGCTGGCAGCACCACGTTCAGCGCCGGGTAATCCACCAGCACATCGAAGGCAACCGAGCTAACGCCTTCGTTGACACCGACGGTCAAGTTGTAGCGCCCGGGACTGAGCGGTAGGCCGGACACGCGGCAGGCTACCTTCTGCTCGCCTTCGCATAAATCGGCGCGGAAGCCAGCGTCGGCGCTGAAGAAGGTTGCAACTCGTTCGCCCTGTTGGCTGGTAAGCCAAAACGTCAGGTACGCCCCTGACACTGCACGAGCCGACCGCAGTGCCAGACGCACCGTGAAGTCGTCGCCGCTCTGTACGACGGGTGGGTCTCCCCCGTCGCCGCCCTCGACACTGACGTTGACGAAACGCACCACTGGCGAGCGATTTCGGTCCCGGCGGTAGTAGTCGAGGTTAGACGCCCCGCCGCCCCTCTGATTCTCCCAGGAGTCTTCTAGATAGCGATCGATGACCGCCGTTGTCGGTCCCGCCGTGACGACCTCGCCCGCGCGCAGGTACAGACATCGCTGCGTGAGAGACCGCACCGCCGGCATGTTATGGCTGACGAACAGGACCGTTCTGCCGCCCTCGGAGAGCGACTGCATCTTGCCGAGACATTTCTTCTGAAACGCCGCGTCGCCGACCGCAAGCACCTCATCGACGATGAGGACTTCCGGCTCCAGGTGTGCCGCAACGGCGAAGGCGAGGCGAACATACATGCCCGAGGAGTAGCGCTTCACCGGGGTGTCGAGGAACGGTCCGACGTCGGCGAAGGCGACAATGTCGTCGAACTGGCGGGCGATTTCGCGGCGGCTCATCCCGAGGATTGAGCCGTTGAGATAAACGTTTTCCCGCCCGGTCAACTCGGGATGAAAACCGGTGCCAACCTCCAGCAGGCTGCCGACACGCCCGCGCAGGCGCACCCGGCCCTCAGTCGGTTTGACGATGCGCGATAGCACCTTCAGCAGCGTCGATTTACCGGCGCCGTTGCGGCCGATGACACCCAACGCCTCGCCCTCGCGCACCTCGAACGACACGTCCTTCAGCGCCCAGAACGGCGGCGGGGGCGGCGGTCGTTTGCCGAACAGTCGGCGCAACGGAGCCTTGACGGCGCCGATGAGCATCTCGCGGAAGGTGACGTAGTCGCTCGACGACGCCGGACCGCCGACGCGATAGCTTTTCCCCAGGTTTTCGGCGACGATGGCGTTCGGCATCGGTTAAGGAACCCTGACACGGGATAGCCCGAATTCCTCACCGCAGAGGACGCGGAGGAACGCAGAGGAAAAATCAGAAGGAGAATTAGGCGACAGTAGGTCTATCATTTGATTCCGTAGCCAAATCGGGTAACGCTCCTTCGACGCTTTTATCCGCATTTGTTTTCGTTTTCCTCTGCGTTCCTCTGCGTCCTCCGCGGTGAGTAATCCGGGTCAGATAATGTCCGCAAAACGATCTTCGATACGGCGGAATACGAGGCAACCGACGACGAGCATCAGCAGCGCGGCCGCGGCTGAGATACCGAGCTTGCCCCACGGCAGCGCTCCGCCCAGGCAGGCGGCGCGGAAGGCGTCGATCAATCCGGTCAACGGGTTCAACGTCAGCACCAGGTTGGTCCACGTCCCCTGCTCGACCGCCGACGTATCCAGATAGATCGAGGGTGTGGCGAACATCCATACCTGGATGAGGAAAGGGGTCACGAAACGGAAGTCGCGGTAGGCGACGTGCAAGCCCGCGAGCAGCGTACCGACGCCGACGGCCCCGATCAGCAGCACCAGGAAGATCAACGGCAGGAACAACATCTGCGCCGTCGGCCAGACGCCGAAGCAGGGCATGAGGACCAGCAGGAGCACGAAGGCGAAGCAGAAATCGACGACGGCGGCGGCGACGGCGGCGAGCGGCAACGTCAGCCGCGGGAAATAGACCTTGGTGATGAGGCGTTCCTGACCGAGAACACTGTTGCCGGCGGCAATCAGGGCAGCGCTAAAGAACGACCAGGGCAACAGGCCGGCGTACACGAATAACGGGTAGGTGGCAGGATCACCGGCCGGCACCTTGGCGAGGCGGCTGAAAAAGATGGTGAAAACCACCATCATCAGCCCGGGTTGCAGCACCGCCCAGGCGACGCCGAGGACGGTCTGTTTGTAGCGGACCATGACGTCGCGCCAGGCCATGATGGCCACCAATTCGCGAAAGCGCCACAGCTCGGACAGGTCGATCAGCTGCCAACCGCGCGGCGGCACAATCTCCGTCTCGGCGACAGCTGCGGGCGTCGCTGGAGGTAAGATCGCGGGTGGCTCTTCGACCTGCGTACTCATCCACACTTCCTCTTTGGCGTGACGGCATACGTCCGACGCTCAAGTATAGCTCGTGCGGGGCGGATCGCAACTCGCCCGCCTTCATGCTCCGAGCGGCTGGTCTGCCGCGATCGCAGTCGTGCCCTATGCTATGCATAGAGCGTTTGTTAAAAATCCGCCGTGGACTAACCGCATGGTAGCACGGACGCACTGGTGTGGCTGAAAGCTGTTAGCTGATAACTGTTAGCTGTCAGCCAATCCTCCCGGTCGCTGGCAGGCCAGATCATGAGTAACCCGATGGTCAGTGTCATCATCCCGGCATTTAAGGCCGCGCACACGATCCGTCGGGCCGTCGATAGCCTCCTAACCCAGACCCGACCGCCCGACGAAATCCTCGTCATCGACGACGGCAGCCCGGACGATATTGCCGCGGCCGTCTCCGCTTATGGCGAGCGTGTGCGTCTGATCCAGAAACCCAACGGCGGCGTCGCCAGCGCTCGAAACCGGGGGATTGACCTCGCAACCGGTGAGCTGATCGCTTTCCTCGACGCCGACGACTTCTGGGAACCGCACAAGCTGGAACGCCAGCTCGATGTGTTGCGCTGGCATCCGGAGGTTGGAGTCATCGCCGGGCGGCATTTCGAGCAGGAACCCGGCCAGCCGCGCCGCCCTCCGGACGAGGAGAGCCGCTACTGTTATAACCGCGTGATGCGGCCGCGCGGGCACGAAATCTTCAGTGTCGCTCGCAAAGTCTGGACGTCCATCCTTCTCTTCCGCCGTTCCGTCCTTGGGGCGAATCGCTTCGATCCGACGCTGAAGACGGCCCAGGACATCGACCTTTGGGTGCGCCTGGTCGAGGCGGCC
>JBBQPD010000315.1:0-6847 GCA_038331535.1 Gemmatales bacterium
GCAATTCGAGCTGAGCGGCAAGGGCGTCGCCGGGCTGCTGGCGACGCTGAACCTCGCCCTGATCCCGATGACGATGTTCGGCGGCTACCTCGTCGATTGGTGGTCGCCGCGCACGGTGCTCTTGCTCGGCTCGCTGGTGACGACGGCAGCCCTGTTTGCCATGGGCTACGCACCCAATTACAAGCGCGCCATGTTCGCCGTCATGCTGGCGGGCTTCGGCGCCGCGGCGGTCAGCACGGCGACCATCAAGTTGATGCCGCACGCGTTTTTCTCCGAACTGCGGATGGTGCAGGCGTTGAGCCTCGGCCACGTCTTCATCGCCCTGGGCGCACTGTTGACGCCGGCGCTAGCCGACATCCTGGTCCATCGCCTCGACTTCCGCCGGGCCGTCGCCATCCTGGCCGTGCTGGCCCTGGCGCCGGCGATCCTGTGCGCCTTGCCAGCGTTTGGCGGCCCGGTGAGCCGGGTCGGAACGCCGACGACGGTCATCACGCTGTTCGAGGCCGAAAACGTGTGGAAGTTGGCGCTGGCGGGGATGGTGTTCTTCTTCTACGCCCCGCTCGAAGGCTCGATCACTGTCTGGGCGACGACGTACCTGACCGACGTCGGCCACGGCGAGCGGCGGGCGACGTGGGTACTGTCCGGCTTCTGGGCGGCGCTGCTCGCCTCGCGGCTGCTGACCGCCTTCATCCCGTTTTCGGAGCGCTGGTATCCCTGGCTGATCGTCGTGCCGGCGATGCTGACGCTGGTCGCGCTGGGCAATTTGGCCGGCTCGGCGGAGCGGGCCGCGCCGCGCACCGGCCTGTTGTGGCTCGGCTTCCTGCTCGGCCCGATCTTCCCAACGCTCATCGGCGTGGTGTTCCGCTGCTTTCCGGGCGACCAGGGTTTGGCGTACGGTTGCGTGTTCGCGTTGGGATCGTTCGGAGGCCTGATGCTGGCTCCTCTTGTCAGTCCGCGAACGCACCGGGGAGAGCCGAAATCGCCGTTCCGCGTGCCAATGGGCCTGGCGCTGGCGCTGGTGGTCATGGCGATGGTCTTCGCGCTGACCGTCGGTTCGGGTAGTCCAAAATAACGTGTATAGCCGTAGTTTCAAAACCTTGTAGGGCAAGCTTTAGCTTGCCCGCATGCGGGCAAGCTAAAGCTTGCCCTACAAGGTGGGGATTTGACTCATGCAACTGTGCAAAATACGACGGCCCGACGGCGAGGCCGGCGTCGGCATTCTGGCAAACGGACGGGTGCGCCTGCTGCGTCTCGATGGCGAAACGAAAACGCTAAGCGACGTGCTGCACGCCGCCGATCCTTCCGCCCTGGCGCTATCGCTGGTCGAACCTGGCGATGGGGTAACCAGCGATCAGGTGAAGCCGCTACCGCCTATCGATGCCCAGGAAGTGTGGGCCGCGGGCGTCACCTACAAGCGCAGCAAGGAAGCCCGCGAAGAAGAATCGGCCGGCGCCGCCCGCTTCTATGACCTCGTCTACACGGCGCCGCGGCCGGAGTTGTTCCTGAAGGCGACGGCCCGGCGCGTCGTCGGCCCCGGCGATTACGTACAGATTCGCGCCGACGCGCGCTGGAGCGTACCGGAGCCGGAAGTCGCCCTCGTCGTCTCGCCGGCGCTGAAGATCGTCGGTTACACGATCGGCAACGACATGAGCTCGCGCGACATCGAGGGCGAAAACCCGCTCTATCTGCCGCAGGCGAAAGTCTACAACGGTTCGTGCGCCCTCGGCCCCGTCGTCTTGCTGGCCGAGGCGCTGCCGCCGCGCGATCAGGTGTCGATCCGGCTGACGATCCGCCGGGCCGGCGCGGTGGCGTTCGAGGGCACGACCGGTCTCGCGGCGATGAAACGCAGCTTCGAGGATCTTGTCAGCTGGCTCGGGCGCGACAACAGTTTTCCCGACGGCGTGGTGCTGTTGACCGGCACCGGCCTGGTACCTCCGGACGATTTCACGCTGGCGCACGGTGATGAAGTCGCCATCGAGGTCGCCGGCATCGGGCGCTTGGTGAACACGGTGAAGTGATATAGCACCGCTACCGCTTGCGGTTGCGCGATCCTCCGCGCGAAGCGGCAATCTGGATAATCTGGCGCGACTTTGTTGCACAACGACCTCGTTCCGCTAGAATAACTCTCACCCCGCCCTCCCGCCGCCTGCCCTCCGAGAGAAACTTCCTGCCATGAGCGAGAAACTATCCGCGGATGAAGCCGCCATTGTGCGCGATCTCGGCAACGCCTACCGCCAGATGAAGGAACAGATCGGCAAGGTGATCGTCGGCCAGACCGAGGTCGTCGAGCAACTGCTCATGGCCCTGTTCAGCCGCGGCCACTGCCTCCTCATCGGCGTGCCGGGCCTAGCCAAGACGTTGCTCGTCAGCACCGTCTCGAAAATCCTGCACCTGTCGTTCAAGCGCGTGCAGTTCACGCCCGACCTGATGCCGGCCGACATCACGGGCACCGACATTCTGCAGGACGATCCCGAGACGAACCGCCGCAAGTTCACGTTCCTGCCCGGTCCGATCTTCGCCAACATGGTGCTGGCCGACGAGATCAACCGCACGCCGCCCAAGACGCAGGCCGCCCTGCTCGAAGCGATGCAAGAGCATCACGTCACGGCCGGATCGCACACGTACAACCTGCCCGAACCGTTCTTCGTCCTGGCGACACAGAACCCGATCGAACAGGAAGGCACTTACCCGTTGCCCGAAGCCCAGCTCGATCGCTTCATGTTCAACATCATCGTCGGCTATCCCAGCCGCGCCGAAGAAATCGACATCATGAAGCGCACCACCAGCAACGCGAAGGTGCAGCTGGAACCGTTCCTGTCCGGCGAGCAGATCATGAAGTTGCAGGAGGTGGTGCGTCAGGTCGTGGTGGCCGAGCACGTCTTCTCTTACGCTGCCGATCTGGTGCGGGCGACGCGGCCGAAGGAAGCGGGCACCCCGAAGTTCGTGCCGGAGCTGTTGTCCTGGGGCGCGGGGCCGCGTGCCTGTCAGTACCTGATTCTCGGCGGCAAGGCGCGGGCGCTGCTCCACGGCCGGCTACACGTCACGACCGACGATATCAAGGCGGTGGCCTACCCGGTGCTGCGACATCGGCTTGTCACCACGTTTCACGCCGACGCCGAGGGCACGACGACTGACGACGTGATCCGCATGCTGATTGAGCACGTGCCGCTGCCGCAGGAACAGGCGGCGGCGAAGGTGCGGGCGTGAAATTTTCGCCGCTTGCGGCTTAGCGGCCCGCCTCCGCTACGCCGCACGCGGCGAGACGAAAACCATCATGGCAACCACCCTCCAGTTCGATCCGACCTCGCTCGCCAAGTACGGCCGGCTCGCTCTCGTCGCGCGCGGCCTCGTCGAGGGCTTCCTCACCGGCGCCCACAAAAGCCCTTACAAGGGCTTCAGCGTTGAGTTCGCCGAACATCGCCAGTATTACCCCGGCGACGAAATCCGGCACATCGACTGGCGCGCCTTCGGCAAAACAGACCGTTACTACATCAAGGAATATGAGGAGGAGACGAACCTCCGCTGTCACCTGATCGTCGATGCCAGCGGCAGCATGGCCTATGCGGGCAAGGGACCGAGCAAGTTCGCCTACGCCCAGCAAGTGGCGGCGTCGCTCGCCTATCTGATGCTGCACCAGCGCGACGCCGTCGGCCTCGTGACGCACGACACCGAAGTGCGGCAGATGATCCCGCCCAAGGCGACTTCCAAGCACCTGATGAAAGTGCTGAACGCCCTCGAAGCAACCAAGCCCGGCAACGAAACGGTCCTCGCTCCGCTTTGGGACCAGGTCGCCGCACAGGCCAGCCGCCGCGGTCTGGTGGTCATTCTTTCCGACTGCTTCGACGACGTGCCGAAGCTATTGCGCTCGCTGCGTCACTTCCGCTACAAACGGCACGAGGTCTTGCTGTTCCACGTCCTCGCCCCCGAGGAGATGGACTTCCCCTTCAAGAAGTGGACGCAGTTCCGCAACCTGGAAGTGGCCGGCGACAAACGGCTCGTCGATCCGCAGCGCTTGCGCCGCGACTACCGCAAAAATTTCGACCAGTTCTGCACGGAACTACGGCAGGCGTGCGGCCTCGCTCAGGTCGATTATCAGCTGCTGCGCACCGATATGCCGGTGGACCGCGCCCTGGGTATTTATCTCACCAAGCGACAGGCACGACGGTAATCACGATCGCCGCTTGCGGCTTAGCGGCTGCCACCCGCTAAGCCGCAAGCGGCAATTCAATACGGACCCACCCCTATGGCCTTCGGCCTTCTGAACCTGGCCATGCTGTTCGGCATGTTCGGCCTGGCCATTCCGATCGTCATCCACCTACTGAACCGACGGCGCTTCGAGGTCGTGGACTGGGGCGCCATGCGCTTCCTCCTGATGAGCGAAACCACGCGCCGCCGGGTGTTCATCGAGGAATTGCTGCTCATGCTGCTGCGCATGGGCCTCATCGCGCTGCTCGTCCTGGCCATGTGCGCCCCGTTCGCGTCCAGCGCCATCTTCGAGTGGCTCGGCTTCGTCGAGAACCGCGACGTCGTCCTCGTCTTCGATGGCTCAACCGCCATGAGCTACACCGACGACGAGGGCAAGACGGCCCACGAACACGCCGTCGAGTGGGCGAAAAAGATGCTCGACAAGATGACGCCGGGCGACACCGTCGCCATCCTTCAGGCGCGCGAGCAGACGGTGCCCTATCTCGAATTGACTTCCGATCTGAACAAGGCCCGGGAAGCGCTCGCCAAGCTGGCCGCGCCCGCCGGCAACTGCGACTGGCCAGCCGCCGTCGAGTCGGCGCACGACCTCCTCAAGTCGAGTCGGCGCAGTCGCCGCGATGTGGTCCTGCTCGGAGTCGGCCGGGAGGCGGGCTGGGCCGACAAGCTGACGCTCAAGCGCTGGGAAGACCTGGCCCCGCAGCTGGCCGACGGCAAGGCGACCATGCGCGTCTGGATGGTGCCGTTCGCGGAAAAACGGCCGGTGGAGATTCCGAACTGGTCGCTGACGCGCGTTGGTGCTGGTGCCGCGGGCTCTTCGACCGACCTGACGTTTCGCTCCAGCCTGCGCGTGCAGGGGCAGAAATATGAGCCGCCCTATCGCCTCCATTACGAGATCGACTTGCCGCCCGGCGAGAAGCGGGCGACAGAAGACGTCGATCGGCTCAGCGGTGCCATTCCGTTGCCCAAGAGCGACGACCTCAAGGACGGCCGGCTGCCGTTGACGTTCAAGCACAAGATGCCGGGGCCAGGGTCGCATCTCGTTTCTGTCATCGTCGAGCCGGACGCGCCAAAGGAGCAGCGCGCCAACGGCGCGCCGCTGCGCGACCGGCTGGCGGGCGACAATCGCCGCGACTTCGCCATCATGGTGCCGCTGCTGCCGGTGCTGATCGTCGATGGCCTGACGCCGATGCCAGAGGAGAAACAGGGCGGCGACTTCCTGCGCATCGCGCTGGAACCGTTGCGCTTCAAAGTGACGAAATCGGGCGACAAACCCCATGTTTCCCAGGAAGAAGCGAAGAACGCCCTGATGCGGGCGAAAGTCGAACCGCTGCACGACCTGGAGGCGGCGCTGAAGCGCGACGTCGGCCCGGAGCCGAACACCAAGCCGCGCGTCCTCATCCTGTGTGACGTGCCGGAACTGACCGCGAAGCAGCAGGAAGCCATCGACGCCTTCGTGAAAGACGGCGGCGGCCTGTTGGTGACCGTGGGGCCGCGCGCCAAGCAGGCGCACTACAACAACGAACTCTTCCAGTCCGGCCGTGGCTGGCTGCCGGCGCGGCTGGAGAAACAGGTCGGCGACGAGAACGAGCCGGAGCCGGTCAAGGAAGGCGACTCGGACCGCGCCGCCCATCCGCTGCCGGGAAGTTTCCTTCATCCCGCGCTGAGCCTGTTCCGAGACGCACCCGTTGGCGGTATCGACAGCGCCCGCTTTCCGAAGTGGTGGCAGCTCGGCCTGCCGCCCGGCGACACCAAGCCGCTGATCGCCGACCTCGTCATCCCCGCCGACAAGCGCGCCGGCAAGAAGGCGGAGCGAACGCCGTGGTTCGTCGAGAAGAAGTACGGCAAGGGCAGCGTCGTCCTCTGCTCCGTGCCGCTCGACGATTCGTGGGGCGCCAACTTCCACACGCGCGCGGTGCCCGAATATCCGCTACTCGCGAACAACCTGATCGCCCACCTCGCCGGCTCGCACGTGACGGAATACAGCGTCGCGCCGGGACAGCCGCTGGTCTGCCCGCTGCTCGACGATGAACGCGGCGCGGCGACGAAGACCCTGCTAAAGACGCCGCGCGGCGACACGATTTCGCTCGACGAGAAGGACGGCGTCGTCACCCACAAGGACACACGGCTTTCCGGCGTCTACGTCCTGACGACGCCGCGCAATCGCACGGTCTATTTCGTGGTGAAAGCCGCCGAACCGGGCGACTACGACGACCTGGCGACGTGGACGGAAGACGGCAAGAAGCAAGTCGCCGAGGTGTTCCGCCGCGGCGGTGAGGCGGCAAATCCCGGCCGGGCCGCCGCGGTGCCGCTGGCCTACACGAATGACGCGGCCAGGGTGCTGCGCGGGCCGGACCGCGACGTGTGGTGGCTGTTCCTGGTCGGCGTGACGCTGCTGCTGTGCGGCGAAGTGTGGATGACGCGCCGCATTGCGCGCGGGCGATGATTCGTTTCTTGATCTTCAGGTTATTAGCCACATGGAATTCGGTCGTCCGCTCGTACCCAGCAGCAATTGGATACGAGAAATAGCTGATAGCTGTTAGCTGACAGCTATCAGCTTTTGATCTTCCGATTGTCTTCAGCCGCATGCGGCAGTCAACCGGAAGGTCAATAAACACATGGAATCGACATCATGGCGCATTAC
>JBBQPD010000316.1:0-6827 GCA_038331535.1 Gemmatales bacterium
GGTGACTCACCGGGGGGCTGACGCCCCCCGCTCGCCAGGGTCGAATTGAAAGTTTCCGTGTCACTGACGAGTTTCACCGGCACCGGGGCAGGCCGCCCTCGGACCCGCCCCGGATGGCGACCCGGAGCCGAAGTTTTCACCGAACAACTGAGGTTGTCCCCCAATGGCGATCAAGTGTCCTTTCTGCCACACCAACAACGAGGATGGGGCCCTGTTCTGCGACCTGTGCAAGTCGGACCTCTCCAATGTGGCGCCGACCGCAGCCGCCCCGCCCGCCATGCCGATGGCCGAAGCCGTGCCCATGGCCGCCGAGGCGATGCCGATGGTTTCGGAAGCGGTACCGATGGCTGCCGAGGCGGTGCCGATGGCCGCCGAAGCCATGCCCATGGCCACGGAAGCAGTACCGATGGCTGCCGAGGCCATGCCGATGCCCCCCGAGCCGGTCCATGCGGAAGCACTGCACGTCGAACCGCCTCCGGCCATCGCGGAAGCGATGCCCGCCGCTCATCCTGTCCACATGCCGGAGCCGCCGGCCGACGCGCACGCGCCTCCGCCGGCACCGGCTCCCGCCGCTGCGGCGCCATCCGCAGCGCCGACTCCGTCCGCTCCGCCGGCCGCTGGCGGTGCCCTGCCCGCCGGCGCCGAGCCGAAGCTGGTCGTTCAGCGCGGCCAGAAGCGCAACGCGGAGTATCCCATCTACGCGGGGCTGAACTTCATCGGCCGCGCCGACGAGAAGCCGGTGGACATTGACCTGGAAGACCAGGAGCCGCCGGACCGCGTCTGGTGCTCGCGCCAGCACGCCTGCATCAAGTTCGAGAACGAAATGCTCAGTCTCGAAGACCTGAACAGCGCCAACGGCACCTATCTGAACCGGGGCCGCGTCTATCCCGGCCAGCCGCAGCCGTTGAAGCCCAACGACGTCATTCAAATCGGCAATGTGCAGTTGAAAGTGGTGGTGTAAAAGCGCGTTTTTATTGATGGTACCGCGGGGCCGCTACTTGTCGTTTCGCGAAACGACAAGTCGCGGCCTCCCATTGCGATATGCGGCCTTTCGCGCCATAATCACTTGAACGACACCGTTCTGCGCCGCCCCATCGAGTTGACACCCTGGTAGGATGAAGCCATGGTTCAAACCTGCGTCAAATGTTCTCGCCCCAACCCCGGCGACGCCGTCTACTGCTATTACGACGGCATGGTGCTCAACGGCCACGGCCGGGTCGGCGGCCCCATCGCCGTCAGCTCGCAGTCCTTCGCCAGCCCCTTCGTCTTCCCCTCGGGCAAGGTCTGCCGCACCTTCAACGAGCTGGCCCTCGCCTGCGAGGAGGACTGGACCGCGGCCAAAGACTTATTGCAGCAGGGTTTCCTCGGCAACTTCCTGGGCGGCCTCGGCCGTATCGATCTCGCGATGGCGGCCAAGCAGGCGGCCGCCTTTCCCGACCACGACCGCGGCCTCGACGAGCTGCTCGGCAAACTGCCCGCCGATGTGCTGCACCCGCCGAAGCTGAGCCTGGAAACGCAGGAGATCAACCTCGGCAACACGCCGTTCGGTACGCAGCGCAAGCTCGATCTGAAGATGGAAAACGTCGGCGGCCGGCTGCTGTACGGCACCGTGACCTGCCCCGACGGCTGGATCAGCTTCGGCGATCAGCCGGGCGTAACGCAGAAGACGTTCCAGTTTACGCACGACCTGACGCTACCGCTGAAAATTGTCGGCGACCGCCTGCGCGCCAGCAACAAGCCGATCGAGACGCAGATCGTCATCGAGAGCAGCGGCGGCACCAAGACCATCGTCGTCCGCGCCGAGGTGCCGGTGAAGCCGTTCCCGGCCGGCCTCTTCGCCGGCGCCAAAAGCCCGCGCCAGGTGGCCGAAAAGGCGAAGGCCAACGCCAAGGCCAACTCCGCGGAGACCGCCGCCCTGTTCGAGCGCGGCGAGGTGCGCAACTGGTACAAGGACAACGGCTGGACCTACCCCGTGCAGGGGCGCGACGCCTCCGGCCTGGGCGCGGTGCAGCAATTCTTCGAGGCGCTCGGCCTGACGCCGGCGCCGAAGGTGGATGTCAGCCAGCGTTCCGTCGCACTGACCGGCAACGTGGGCCAGCAGCTGAAGCACGTCATCGAAGTGAAAACGGACGAGAAGCGGCCGGTGTACGCCGACGGCAACAGCGATGAGCCGTGGCTGGAAATCGGCAAGGCGAAGCTGAACGGCCGGGTGGCGGTCATCACGATTCAGGTTCCCTCGGTGCCGAACAAGCCGGGCCAGACGCTGACCGCGAAGCTGACCGTCCTCGCCAACGGCAACCAGAAGTTTGTCATCCCCGTGACGCTCCAGGTCGGCGGCACGTTCGTCCCGGTGCCGGTGCCAGCCCCCCCGATGCCGGTCTCTTCCCCCGTCATGGCGGCGCTGCCGGTGAGCGCCGCGCCGCCGCCTTTCGAGGACGATCTGTCGGCGTTCACCAGCTCGCCGGCGGCTCCGAGCCGCTCCAGTTCCCGGCGCGGCAGTCGTGCCGCGGGCGGCGGTGATCCGGCGAAGGGGTTCATGCACCTGATCCCCGCCCTGTTGCTGCTCCTCGCGGTGCTGACCGTCGTCATCATCGACCTGATCCGCGACAAGCCGAACACGGCCCTGGCGTCGGACGGCAAACCGGACAACGTCGATCCGATCAAGGGCGATTTCGAGAAAGACGACGGCAAGGACAAGCCGAAATCGGTCGTAAACGGCGGCTGGAATTTCAAAGTCAAGGATCCCACGCCGCGCCTGGGATTGCAGTTCGGCGACAACATGCGCTTCGGCCTGGTGATGATCGGCGTGCCCGACCCGCGGCCGGAGTACAAGGACAAGTTCAAACAGCTCACCTACTGGGAAGACGGCCAGAGCAACAACACGGTCATCAAGATCGGCAACAACGAATACCTCTACGGCCGCAAGGTCTTCAAGCAGAACATGTGGACCGGCGTGCAGAACGCGGACCAGAAGATCAAGCTACCCGGCAACCGCGTCGGCGCCATCTCCAAGATGGATTTCGGGCTGGAGAAGGTGAACGTGGCGCAACACGTCGAAATCGTGCCCGGCGAATCGGGCCTGCTCGATACCTGCCTGATCTTCTACACGATCAAGAACTTCGGCGACACGCCGCAGAAGGTGGGTATCCGCGTGCTGCTGGACACCTACATCGGGGCCAACGACGGTGTGCCGTTCACCATCCCCGGCCGCCGCGGCTTCCTGACGACGATGGAAGAGTTCCCGCAAAAGGTCATCCCCGATTACATCGAGGCCATCGAAAACCCGAACGATCCCAACGACCTGGGCACGACCGTCCGCATGCAGCTCAAGGGTCTGCGCTTGCCGGGTGTGCCGGACCTCGAAGACATCGAGAAGATGCGCATCTGCCGCTGGCCCGAAAACAAGGACGTGAATTGGGACTGGGAAATGGAACCGATGGACAAGATTCCGGAGACCAAGGATTCCGCCGTGGCGCTGTACTGGGCGTGGCGGATGATGAACCCGGGCGAGACGCGGCAGATGGCCTTCACCTACGGGTTGAGCAAGCTTGAAATCAGCGGCGGCGGCGACGAACCGCCCGCGCCGACCGAGACGGCGATGGCGATGAGCGTCCCCAACCTGGTTTCGACGAACAGCGAATTCGTGGTGACCGCCTACCTGTGGCGGACGAAGGCGGGTCAGAAGGCGACGCTCAATTTCCTCGAAGAGGGGCTGACGCTCGCACCGGGCGAAGCGGCCGAAAAGGAGATCGAGAAACCCGGCGACACGCGCGTCCAGGTTTCCTGGAAGGTGAAGGCCGGCGCCAAGGGAAGCTACAAGATCCAGGCGACCTCCGGCGGCTCGAAGACGAAGCCGCGCACGATCGAGGTGCGCGATCCGAAGACGTCGAGTATCTTTGGATAAGGGGCCGCTGCGAAGGAGTTGTTTTTTACGAGCCGCGACCGTCAGGGAGCGCGGGGAACGCTCCCTGACGGTCGCGGCTCGTAAGGACGAATGCTGAACAGTCGTCTGTCTTTGGGCGTCGTTTTCAGGGGAATCGCAGTCGAAGAGCGCGCCGGTGTTGGGTGATTTCCGTTTAGCCACAACCCAATGGGGAAAGGGCTATTGACCTTCCGGTTGTCAGCCGCTGGCACCAGTCCATCCGCTCGTGCCCCGCTGGCCCTAGGGAATGAGAAATAGCTGATAGCTGATAGCTGTCAGCTATCAGCTATTGATCTTCAAATGGTCGTCGGCCGTAGGATGCAGACAACCTGAAGATCAATAAACGATGAACGAGTTTCATAGATCGCGACGGGCGGGGCAGCCGCTGAGGAAGTCAGAATGTCCTTCAAACGGTTCATCTACTATTGCTGTCTCGGCGGCGGCTGGGCGGCGTTCGTCACCTGGGGCGTCGTTCAGGGGGTGGGCATTCGCGACTGGGAAAACCGCAACGCCTATGCCGCCGTCACTGGCGGCATCCTGGGCGCTCTGATCGCCGCCACCATCGGCTGGTTCGACGCGATCCTCAACTCGGTCGGCTTTCAGCGCGTCATCCGCGTCCTGGTGTGCGGCGGCATTGGCTTCCTTGGCGGAATGCTCGGCGCCTTCGTCGGCAACTCGCTGTTCAAGTCGTTCAACGACAACAAAATGATGTTGGTGATCGGTTGGATTCTCGTCGGTGTCCTCATCGGCGCGTCCATCGGCGTCTACGACCTCATCCTGGCGATGATGGGCAAGAACGACTTCCGCGCCCCACTCAAGAAGACACTCAACGGCGTCTACGGCGGCTTCCTCGGCGGCTTCCTCGGCGGCGCGCCGTTCGGGTTGCTGATGGAGAACGCCTCTATCCCGCGCAGCAACCTGACCATCGGCCTGGTCATCCTCGGCCTGTGCATCGGGCTATTCATCCCACTGGCCCAGGTCGTGCTGAAGGAAGCCTGGGTCAAGATCGAGGCCGGCTTTCGCCCCGGCCGCGAGATCATGCTGAGCAAGGACGAGACGCTCATCGGCAAGGCCGAGGGCTGCGACATCGGCCTGTTCGGCGGCCAGGGCTTGGAAAAGCAGCACGCCCAGGTCATCCTCAAGAATGGCCGCTATTTCGTGGCCGACATGGATACGCCGGGCGGCACCTACGTGAACGACCAGCGCGTCCACAAGCCGACGCCGCTGCGCGACGGCGACGCCATTCGGGTGGGGAACTGCATTTTGCGCTTCGGGGAACGCGCCAAGCGCTGAGCTGCGCCGCTTGCGGCTTAGCGGCGACCGCTAAGCCGCAAGCGGCAATACGATACGAACGAGACCGACCATGCCGATGATTATCAACTGCCCGCACTGTTCCAAGGCCATGTCGTTGCCCGACGGCTCGGCCGGCAAGCAGTTCCGCTGCCCCAACGCCACCTGTCAGAAACCGTTCGTCGTGCCCGCCCCCGCAACCCCTTCGTCGTCGGCGAGCGTCAGCCTCGGTTCCGTGCCGAACCTCAGCCTGCCGGGCACGGGCGCGAAACCGCAAGCGGGCGGAAAGCCGACGACGCCGACCAAGTGCCCCGCCTGCTCCTCCGACCTGCTGCCGGGCGCCATCGCCTGCATGGATTGCGGCTTCCTTCTCCAGTCCGACACGGGCGGCGACGACGGACCGGCGCCGAACATCTGTCCCAACCCGGCCTGCGGCGTCGCCAACCCGCCCGGCGAGCGCAACTGCCAGCGCTGCTCCACGCCGCTGCCCACCGCCCCCGGCACTGTTCTGCACGGGCGCTACAAAATCGTTAAACTCCTCGCGGTGGGCGGATTCGGCGCCGTCTATCTCGCCAAAGACACGAAGAACGGCGACAAGGAAGTTGCCATCAAGGACATGATCTGCGCCGATCCGACGGAGTTCGCCATCCGCCTGAACTTCTTCCGGCGCGAGGCCGAGATCCTCAAATCGCTCGACAACATTCCCATCGTGCCGCGCGTGATGGAGCTGATCGAGCAGGGTCAATCGGCCCACCTCGTGATGGAATTCATCCGCGGCAAGGACCTGCTCAAGATCATGGAGGCGGACAACAACAAGCCGTTCCCGCTCGACATGGTCATCGAGTGGGGCAAGAACATCTGCGACGTGTTGCAGCACATGCATACGCAGTCGCCGCCGTTGATCCATCGCGATTTGAAGCCGGACAACGTCATGCTTCTGGAAGACATGCGCTCGATCAAGATGATCGACTTCGGCACCGCCCGCGACCTGGGGCGCACCCAGAAGGAGCGTTCGGCTGCCAAGACGAAGGTCTATACCGAAGGTTACGCGCCGCCGGAGCAGATCATCGGCAAACCGGAGCCACGCAGCGACCTCTTCGCCCTCGCCGGGACGATGTATCATCTGGTGACCGGCAAACCGCCGGACGGCTACCACACGCAGAACGAGATCGAGACGCAGCTCGGCGCCAACGCCATCCCGGCCGATCAGCGCTGGTTCTACGACCTGATCCGCATCAACCTGGCCGAGGACATCAACGAGCGTTACTTTACCGCCAAGGACATCAAGGCAGACCTGGTCAAGAAGCGCGTGACGACCGAGGTCGCCTGCGCCAAGTGCAAGCAGACCAACAAGGTGCGCGAGCCGTACTGCACGAAGTGTGCGGAGCCGCTGACCGACCCGACGCCGCCGTGCCACCACTGCGGCAAGATGAACCGAATGGGCAGCCGTTGCTGCATTCACTGCGGCACTCGACTGCGTTGATATGCCGCTTGACCCTGGCGAGCGGGGGGGGGGGGGCCCCCCCGGGGGGCCCCCGGGGGGGGGGGCCCCCCCCCCCCCCCCGGGGTGATAGGCACCCCGGCGGACGCCCCGGGGACCCACACCCCCCCCCCC
>JBBQPD010000317.1:0-6819 GCA_038331535.1 Gemmatales bacterium
CTCGGGGAAGTCGTGAATCAGGTGGTCGAACTGCTTGCGCGCGTCGGCCTTGCGGTCCATGCGGTACAGGCAGCGGCCATAATTGAACAGAATCACGTCGAGGAACTTGGCGTCCGGTTGCGCTTGCAGGACGCGCTCGAAGGTGTCGATGGCGCGGGCGTAATCCTTCTGCTGGTAGTAATAGTTGGCCATCTTCGCCACCGCCTCGCCCACGCGGCCGCTGTCCGGGAACAGGTCGTAAACCTTCTTGTATTCCTGGAAAGAGCGGTCGAACTGCTGCGTCGCCGACGTCCCTTCCGGCGCGGCCTTGGCCATCTCCTCGTAGCACTCGGCGATGCCGAATTGCGCCTCGCCGCGCAACGGGCTTTTCTCCATCGAAAGCAGGCTGCCATAGATGCCGATCGCCCGCTGGAACTGGCTCTGCTTGCGCGCCACCTGGGCGAGCTGGAGCAGGGCCGCATCGACGAACTCGCTGCTGGGGAACTCGCGCTGGAGACGCTGACTCACCGCCGCCGCGAGGTTGAGGTTGTCCATCTCGAAGTAAATCTTCCAGAGCTGGACATAAGTTTCCTCCAACGTGCGCCCACCGAGCTTGCGAGCCTCTTCGCTGATCTCCTCGCAAATCTTGAGCGCCTGCTGGTACTTGGCGTCGGCCTGGGCTTTCAGGCCGAATTCTTTGTAGCGCGTGCCGATGTTGGTCAAGGCGCTGGCGGTCTTGAGTTCGGTCTTGATGCGCAGCTCCTGGTCGGAAATCTGCGTCTGTGTCACGCGCACGCCGCCCAGGCTGCCTTCGACGCAGCGGGCCCGGAACGTCAACGTGCGCGGCTCGCCGGTCGTGTTGCGCTCGTCGATGTAAGTAACGACGACGAGGTCGTTCGGCTGCGCTTGCAGGATTTGGTCGTTGGCGACCACTGTCTCCGATTTGACCAGCTGCACGACGGCCCGGAAGACGCCGGAGTGAATCGACTTGTCTTCTTCTGGTGGCTTCTCTGGCGGCTTCTCGTCCGCCTTCTTCTCCGGCACTTTGTCGTCCGGCTTCTTCTCGGGCACCTTCTCGTCGTCCAGACCGGGCGTGACGGGGTCGCGCGCCACCTTGACTTCGGTGAGGATCACGTCCACACGGTCGATTTTCTTGAAGCGATCCAGCTTGTTCGGGTCCGGCTTGACGGGAGCGCCTTCGGCGTTCAGTTCTTCCTGCGTCTTGTCGCGATAGACTTCGACGACGGCCTTGAGGATGTCGGCGTCGTCGGTCAGATCAAAGTCGGCGTCGATGATTTGCAGGTTGATGCCGCGGCCCAGGACCACGCCGCTGAGGGTCTCGGCGAAGGCTCCGTCCATGATGGATACCGTGGCGTTGCCGACGACCGCGATGTCCTTGACGACCTTCTTCGGCACGTTGCCTTCCGCGGTGTGCATGTCGAGGTAGGTGATCTTCACCTTGTCGCCGCCGCGGATTTCGAGCGTGCCGTTGCCCGGCTTCGGCTTGCCCAGCGTCGTCGGGATTGAGCCGAGCACCACCCGGACGTTGCGGCCAACGGGGTAGCACTCGACGACCTCCTTGTCGCCGGATGCTGCTTCCACGTCCACCTTGACGGTCTTGCCCGGTTCCAGGGCGGCGAGGTCAGCGTCGTCGATGCGGATGAACAGGCGCTTGCCGGCTTCGAGCTTCTCGACCTTGCTGTCCTCACCGGAGAGGGCCGTGCCGACGCGCTCCAGGGCGGTGATGGCCCGGCTGAAGTGGCCCTGCTGGAAATGACCGAGGCCGATGTAGTAGTAGGCTTCGTTGACCTGCGGACTGACCGGATACTTCTCGATCACCTCGCGCATGAACTTGAAGCACTTGCCGAACTGGCGGGATTCGTAATAGCAGACGCCGATCTTGAGCGTCGCCGCGGCGCGTTGCGCCTCGTCGGGGTTGTCCTCGGCGGCCACCGGCTCGAAGTAACTGCGGGCGCGATCGAAAGCGCGTTCCCTATCCAGGTAGTAGGAACCCAGGCGCATGTTCGCTTCGTGGCGGACCTTGCTGCGCGGGTAACGTTCGATGACGGATTGCCAGACCTCGACCGCCTTGCCCTGTTCGTTGGCCTCCAGTCGAGCATCGCCGGCTTCCAGCAATTTGCGGGCGGTTCGATCCTCGACGATCGAGCCGGGGACCACGGCCTTGTCGTCCTTCTTCTTGTCCTTGTCATCCTGCGACCAGGACAGGGACAGCGGGAGCAGCGCCAGGGCTGCCGCTCCCAGCGCGATGCGGACGATAGCGGCACTTCGCATGAAAATCATCCTTGCGGAAGTCTACAAGCTCAAGCGAGGGATGGTGGGAGCCTTACAGGCGGGGCGGGGCAGTCGTTCGCAGGCAAGCGGGTTCGTCGGGGACGATGGCCAGGGCAATTAGACTGAGCGTAGTGGCGTGGCGCGGCCCTGTCAACCAAAAAGGAAATATTCGTCCCAATGAAAAATCAGCACATTGCGTGTGAGCATTCGGAAAGAATGAAAAAAAGGTCCACGGCATGGCGGCACAGACTCATGCTGGTGCGGCGAGCCCGAAGGGTTGCTTTGGCTGAAAGCTGTTAGCTAACAGCTAATAGCTGTCAGCCGATCCCTCCGATTCCTGCGCCGAGGCAGGATCGGCTCGTCGTTCCTCAAGCTCGTGCAGTTTTTTCCGAACGCTCTTACTTCCTCCAACTCCAACAGCTAATGAACTCCCCCTCGTCGGTCAGGATCGTCGTGGTTTGAAACGTACCGTCGCGCAGCCGCCAGCGGTAAAACATCGGAGCGAGGCGCTGGGGAGAGGCTCCGCTCATCTCGCGCACCTCGGCGAGAGTCCTCAGTCGATTGGCGCTGTCCATGAAGCGTTTTACCTCGGCGCAAGTCGCGGGCAGCCTGGTGCTGCTGTCGAACGCGTCCACGTCGCCGATCACTGGCGTCGTGGGAAAAATCAATGCGAGGAGGACCGTGGCGGCGAGGAGCCAATGAAATCGAAGGCGCGTCATGGTGCGATCCTCCGCGTGCTACTTCTCAAGTTCCACCCCGCTACAGACGGCCGCGACCGGCCGCACCTGCACCATGACTTCGGCAAGGAAAACACTCACGAGCGGCGACCGTCAGGGAGCCCTTTGCTAGCGCTCCCTGACGGTCGCGGCTCGTGAGAATCTTTCGTGCTTTGCTCCGTAACCGAACTGGCCGTGATTCGTTCGTCCGTCTTCGCTATCATCTCCCGTCGCGGAACCCATCTTAGGAAAGAGGGCTGGCCGATGGCACCCACTCAACCCAAAGTGCGCAGCCGCGAGGATTGGGCCGATATCCTCGACCGCATCCAAACGGAGCTTGGCCGGACGCTGGCACAAACGACCGAACCCACGCCCCTGGCGCCATCGTCCGGTCCGACCGACGCCCTGCGCGCCCCGCTGGAGGCGCTCGACGACCGCCTGAGCGCGCTTCAGACTTCCTTGAAGCGGGCCGAGCGCTGTGCCGCTGAGACCGATGAATCGCTGTACTTTGACGCCGAGACGATGCGACTGTGGACCGATACGGTCAAGCAGTTGCGGGAAAAAATGGCGAAGTGCGAGGCACAGGCGAACTCGGTCAAGTAGTATTTGTAAGCGAGCGGGGGGACTTTCACGAGCCGCGACCGTCAGGGAGCGTTTGGTGTCGCGTATTCCCAGCGCTCCCTGACGGTCGCGGCTCGTAATACTCACCTGACGGTCGCGGCTCGTAATACTCACCTGGGGGACAGTCGCTAAATCCCACCGACCGCGTCGAGTGGCGCGATCGTGATCGGCGGCTGGGTGGTACCGGGTAACGCCTCGGAGCCTGGAACCAGGCGCGGTCCGGGACTGTATTGCTCCAGACATTGCCGCAGTTCGGCGCCGTCCATCACTTCCTTCTCGATCAACCGCAGGGCAATCGCCTCGAGCGCCGGCCGGCGTTCCACCAGGATCGAACGCACAGCTTCGGTGGAATCGTCGATGATCTTGCGTACTTCCTCGTCGATCTCGCGGGCCGTCTGCTCGCTGAAGGAGCGTTCGCCGTCGCCGGAGGCGCCGTTGCTCAGGAAGCCGGGACCGTTGCGCTCCTGGAAGCTGATGCGTCCAAGCCGACTCATGCCGAACGCCTTGACCATACTGCGGGCAATCTCGCTGGCCTTCTCCAGGTCGCTCGTCGCCCCGTTCGACACCTCGCGATAAACCAGTTCCTCGGCCAGGGTGCCGGCCAGGGCCACCTTGATGTTGCTCTCCAGCTCCGTCTGCGTGACGAGGTAACGGTCCTCGTCCGGCCGGCGCAGCACGTACCCGAGCGCGCCGACGCCGCGCGGGATGATCGAAATTTTGTGGACGGGATGTGTGTTCGGCAGCGAACAGGAGACGAGGGCGTGGCCGGCCTCGTGGTAGGCGACGCGCTGCTTCTCGTCGGCGTTCATGATGCGGCTCTTGCGTTCGAGGCCGACGGCGCCGCGCTCGATGGCCTCGTCGAACTCGGCCATCGTCACCGTGTCCTTGGCGGCGCGGGCAGCCATCAGGGCGGCTTCGTTGACGAGGTTCGCCAGATCGGCGCCGACCGCTCCCGGAGTCAGCGCGGCCACTCGGCGCAGGTCCACATCGGTACCGAGACGGACGTGGCGGACGTGGACCTTGAGGATGGCCTCGCGGCCGTTGATGTCCGGCCGGTCCACCACCACCTGGCGGTCGAAGCGTCCGGCCCGCAACAGTGCGGGGTCCAGCGTTTCCGGGCGGTTCGTGGCCGCCATGATGATGACGCCGCGGTTGGTGTCGAAGCCGTCCATCTCGACGAGTAACTGGTTGAGGGTCTGCTCGCGCTCGTCGTGCCCGCCGATGACGGCCCCGGCCCGCGTCTTTCCCAGCGCGTCCAGCTCGTCGATGAAGATGATGCACGGCGCCTTGCTCTCGGCCGTGTTGAACAGGTCGCGCACCCGCGCCGCGCCGACGCCGACGAACATCTCGACAAAGTCCGAGCCGGACAGACTGAAGAATGGCGCCGACGCCTCACCGGCGACCGCCTTGGCCAGCAGCGTCTTACCGGTGCCGGGCGGCCCGACCAGCAACACGCCCTTGGGGATGCGGCCGCCCAGCGCCTGGTACTTCTCTGGCGTGCGCAGGAAGTCCACAACCTCGCGCAGCTCGGCGACCGCCTCGTCGATGCCGGCCACGTCCTCGAAGGTGATCTCCATGTCCTTCTCGGCGACGAGCTTGGCCCGGCTGCGGCCGAAGCTGAGCGGCGACCCGCCCCCCATCCAGCGGAAGATCACCACCAGAACCAACAATGCCAGTCCCAGGAAGACCACCACCGTGAAGATGGAGTACAGCCCCTTGAGGGCCGACTCCTCCTCCTCACCCTGGAAGGCGGGGCCGACCGCCTCGCGCAACTGCTCGTACAACTTGGCGTCGTCCTCCAGGCCGATGCGCATGGTGCGGAAGCTGATCGTCTGCGTGTTCTTGCCGTTGTCCTTACCATCGGACACCGGATCGGTGACGACAATCTCGCCGCGGATGTCGGCCCGGGCAACCTTGACGCGCTGCACCACGACATTGGGGTCGTGCCGCGACGCGCTGAGGATCTGCATCAGCTCGCCGTACTTGAGGTTGACGTAGGGCGCCTCGCGATTCGTCAACCACCAGACGAGAGAGCCCATCAACAAAATGATAATGGCCAGCGGCCCGCCGGGGATGAGAGGACTCTTGCGCTCGTTGTTGCGTTTCGGTGGCACGAGTGGCTCCCGTTAATTCCGCGACCGTAATGCATCGTACTTGGGGCGGCGCGGCGCCGCAAGAGAGGTGAATCGGTGGTAGTGGGTCAGTTTGCCGCGCACGATTGCCGCTTGCGGCTTAGCGGCCATCCTCCCCTACGCCGCACCCGGCAAACTGACCCACTACCGAATCGGTGCTTGCGTTTCCCGCGTTTCCGCGCGAAACGCAAGCAGTCTTCGAGCGTGTGCGCTGTGCCGGAATCGAGAGGTGAAGCCCGAGATTCTCTGAACCCAATCACGGCTTCACGGCAAACACCCGCACACTCGCGGCGTATTCGTTCACATCGTAGCGTTGCAGCAAGTCGATCAGTCGGCTGTGAAGACCGTCGTCCGCGTGTTGCGGCGTGCAGCAGTCTGTCTCGGCCATCCGTAAACCCGTCGCGGGCGGAGAGCAACAAGCGCCCTGATTCTCCACCTTTGCATAGGCGTTGAGGTCCGCCCCCGTGTCGAGGATCTCCACGGCGGTGAAGCCCGCCTCGGTCAACTGCCGGCGGTAGTCTTCGACGAGGACGGCCCCCGCAATGCAGCCGACGTAGGCCATCAGATCCTGGGCGAGTTCGGCGGGCAACGGCTTCTTGAGGGCGATGTCGCTGACCGCCAGGCGGCCTCCCGGTTTCAGCACGCGGACGATCTCCCGAAAGACGGCCGGCTTGTCCGCGGCGAGATTGATGACGCAATTGCTGATGACGCAGTCCGCCGAGGCATCCGCCAATGGCAGCTTATCGATGTTCGCCTGATGAAACTCGACGTTGGCGACGCCGCCGCGGGCAGCATTGAGACGGGCACGCTCCAGCATTTCGGGGGTCATGTCGATGCCGATCGCCTT
This sequence comes from Gemmatales bacterium, assembly GCA_038331535.1. Lineage (GTDB taxonomy): Bacteria > Planctomycetota > Planctomycetia > Gemmatales > Gemmataceae > JBBQPD01. Next base: position 6,588 of record JBBQPD010000317.1, read on the forward strand.
GCCGGTCGGCCCAACCTTTGCCGCTGCCAGGAAGACGTCGAGACCGCCGCCGCAGCCCAAGTCCACTACGACCTCGCCGGGCCGTAGGTTGGCCGTCGCCGTCGGGTTGCCGCACGACAGACCCATGTTGGCTTCCGCGGGGATCGAAGCCAGTTCCTCCGGCGTGTAGCCGAACGCCTCGGCAACGGCACGCACGCCCGCGTGATCGCCCGACAGACCGCTCGCGGCGACG
>JBBQPD010000318.1:0-6814 GCA_038331535.1 Gemmatales bacterium
GGCGAGAAGGTGCGCGACCGCTACGGCCGCACGCAGTTCGGCCAGTCGTGCCTCCTGACGCGCCGCCTGATCGAGCGCGGCGTGCGCTTCGTCACGATCAACTTCGGCGGCTGGGACCACCACGCGAAGATCTTCGAGAACCTGGACAAGAAGCTGCCCGACTTCGATCGCGGCTTCTCGGCGCTGATCGAGGACATGCAGACGCGCGGCCTGCTCTCCGACACGCTGGTGCTGGTCATGGGCGAATTCGGGCGTTCCCCGAAACTCAACAAGGACGCCGGCCGCGACCACTGGGGACCGGCCGCGTCGCTGCTCTTCGCCGGCGCCGGCGTCCGCGAAGGCCAGGTCATCGGCGCGACGGACAAGCAGGGCGCATACGTGACGCGCCGGCCCGTGTCGCCGGCCGACGTGGCCTGCACCGTCTACGAGGCGCTCGGCATTGACCCGCGCAAGCAACTACGAGCACCGGACGGCCGGCCGATGGAGATCCTCGACCAGGGCGAGAACATCAAGGAACTGTACGCCTGAGGCTGGAGGATTCACCACAAAGGCACAAAGGACACAAAGGAAGACCAAAGAAAGGTAAAGGGAGATGACACGGTTCAACACTCCGAGGTACACTCCCGGTTCCCTCTTTTTTTCAATGCTTTGTGTCCTTGGTGTCTTTGTGGTGAATCCTCTGAACGGATCGGGCCAGGACAAGCCGTCCCCGCCGAAAGACCAGCCGAAAGTCCTTCTCGCCAATCCGCTCGGCCTCGTCCCCGGCACCACGACCAAGGTCATCCTCCGCGGCCTGAAGCTCGACGCCGCCACCGAGCTGCGCTTCCCCGACAGCAAGCTGACAGCGAAGATCGTCAGCAAGGGAAAGACGGCCGTCGCGGCGATGCAGGACGTCAATCGCGTCGGCGATACGCAAATCGAGGCGCAGATCACCGTGCCGGCTGACCACGCCCTTGCGACGGCCGCGCTCGTCGTCGTCACGCCCGCCGGCGACACTGCCCCGCATTTGTTGCTGATCGACACGACGCCGACGGTCGCCGAGAAGAAGCCGAACAACTCCTTCCGCAACGCCCAGCCGATCCAGGTGCCGCAGCTTATCGACGGCGTCGTGGAACGAGGACAGTTACCGAGCGTCTTCCGCTTCAACGGCAAGGCGGGGCAGCGCCTGACGATCGAAGTCCACGCCGCCCGCCACGGTTCCGCGCTCGATTCCGTGCTGACGCTACACAACGACGCCGGCCAGATTCTCGCCGCCAACGACGATTACGGCGACAGCACCGACTCACGCCTCGAAGTGACCCTGGCGAAGGACGGGACGTATTACCTCAGCCTGATCGACGCCCACGATGCGGGCGGGCCGGCACACGTCTTTCGGATTAGTGCGCGCGCACAGGAGCCGCGCACGAAGTAAGCGGAACCGAAGCCCGCTTACTACGTGCGCGGCTCTTACTCAATTCTCATCCGCCGTAAGCCGATGATGAAGATGCGACACCGCGCCGACCGCGGCATCATCGGGAGATGAGTGGACATGGACGTTTCACACTTCGGCTTCCGCCAGCGGCCGTTCCCGGCCACGCCGGACTCCGCCTGTTACTACCCGGCGACCGGGCACGAGGAGACGCTCCACCGTCTCCTGCACGGTCTGTCCGAGGGGGAGGGCGTCCTCGTCCTCACCGGTGAACCGGGCACCGGCAAGACGCTCCTGTGCCATCTCCTCCTCGAACGCCTCGGCGGCGGCGTTTGTTCCGCCTTCCTCACGAATAGCCATGTCCGCGACCGCGCCGCCCTTTTGCAGGCGATCCTCTACGACCTGCATCTGCCCTACGCGGGGAAGACCGAACAGGAGATGCGCCTCGCCCTGACCGATCATCTCCTCGAAGGCTTCGCCGCCGGCAAATCCACCGTGCTGATCGTGGACGAGGCGCACCACCTCGCGCCCGACCTGTTGGAGGAGCTGCGCCTTCTGGGCAACCTCGAAGCACGCTCCGGCAAGGCGCTCCAGGTCGTGCTGGTAGGCCAGCCGGCGCTGCTGGCGACGCTGCAACAACCGGAGCTGGCGCCGCTGCGGCAGCGCGTGGTCGTCCGGCCGGAATTGACCGGGCTAAACCTCGACGAGGCGGCCGACTACCTCCTGCACCACGTCCGCGTCGCCGGCGGACGGCCGGAGGCGGTGCTGAACGAGGAGGCGATCGAGGTACTGGCCCGGCAGACGCGCGGCATCCCGCGCCTCCTCAACCAGGCGGCGCATCAGGCCATGTGCCTGGCGGAAGAGGCCGACGTGCGGCAGGTGGATGCGGAAGCTGCGCTGGAAGCGCTGGCCCGCCTCGGCCTGGAATGCGCCGACGAGGCGGACGACGGGACAAGTCCGGGGGACGTTTCGGCCGATGAAGACGGGGGCGATCGCTTCACGGGACGGGTGATCGTTCCCTCACGACGACCGGGATAGCAGAGCGAGGATTTCGTCATGGGCAGGATGTTCGAGGCGCTAAAACATGCCGACGCACAACTCGACGCGACGGAGGCCGATCGGCGCGCCCACGCGCCCGTGACTCTGGACGACGACGACGATCTCGATCTGGTCTCCGACGCGCCGTTCATCGAAGTCGGCCCGAACAAGAGCGTCGTGACCTCGCCCGGCCTCTTCGACCGCGCGCCCATCGCTCCGTCGCGGGTGGTGCCGCGCCTCGTGGATGCGGAGCCTATCCTCGCCCCGCCGGAAGAGGAGGCGGTCGCGCCGCAACCAACCCTGCGGCCGATGACGATCTCGTTCCGCCCCGCCGCCTCGCCGCCGCCGCTCGGCCGACCGTCGTTGCGGCCGCGCCTCGCCCCCGAGTTGATCGCGTACCACTGCCCCGAACACCCCACCGCCGCTCGCTATGCGGAGCTGCTGACGGTACTGACCGCCGCTGCTCCAGCGGGACGGTCGCCCGCGTTTCTCTTCACCTCAGCCCTGCTCGGCGCCGGCACGACGACGGTCGCGCTGAACCTGGCAATCACGGCCGCACGGCGGGGCGGAAGCCGCGTCGTCGTCGTGGACGCCAACCTGCGGCGTCCCGGCGTGGCGTCGCGGTTGCACCTCGCCGAGAAGCCCGGCTTGCGCGAAGTATTGAGCGGAACAGTCACCTTGGAGGAGGCCATTCAGGAGACGGAGCAGATCAACCTCTTCGCTTTGACGACCGGTTCGTCGCGCACCGACAGCGGGCCGCGTCTGGTGGCCGGCACCATGCGGTCGCTGCTCCGCGACCTGCGGCGGACCTTCGACCTGGTGCTGGTGGATGGCCCGCGCTGGGAAGGCCGGCCCGACGGAGTCGCCGCCGGCGTGGCCTGCGACGCTGTTTATGTGGTCTTGCCCGAAGTCGAGGCGGAGTCGCCGCAGGCGGATCAACTCTTCCAGGCCATCCAGGCACAGGGCGCGCGACTGGGCGGCTGCGTCCTCTTCTCGTAGTCGTGTGCAGCGGCAACTCGTGACCTGGGTCGGGCCCATCTCCGCCACGTTTCAAGGATGTCCGCCACTCGTGGCGGACATACTCTCGAACGGAAGTCCATACGATTCATGATCCTACGGCGATGGTCGCGCATGTCCGCCACGCCCACGCATCGTTTGACTCCTCAGCGGAAAACGTGAAGTCAAAGGGTCAGACCACAGAGACTCAGAAACACAGAGTAAATTCAGAAGGCGTCCCCTCCGTTGTTGACAAGGAGCGGCGGCGGTGGTTTACTACAAACCCGTTAGGCTCACCTGTCAATCTCTCCCATGACGATGTCAATGCTGCCAACGATCGCCGGCACGTCGGCGATGAGGCAGTTGCGGCAGATGTCGTCGGTGACGCTGAGGTTGGCGAAGCACGACGACCGCGCCCGTACGCGCAGCGGCACGGCATCCTTGTTGTTGCGGCCGACGACGTAGAAGCCCATCTGGCCGCGTGGGCATTCCGTCTCGGCGTAGGCCTCGCCCGGCGGCAGGTGCTTCGGCGGCTCGATGCGGTGCGAACCCGCCGCCGTCGCGTAGCGCTTCAGTCCCTGCTCGACGATCTTCATGCTCTCGATCACTTCGATCATGCGCACATAGAAACGGTGCCAGCAGTCGCCGAGGACCGCCTGACGCGGCGTGCGATAGGGCACGCCGTAGTAGTTGTCAGTAAACGGCGGCACGACGGCCTTGAAGTCGTAGGTCTCGTAGCCGCAGTACGGCTCCGTCTTGCGAAGATCCCAAACCGGGTCGCCCTTGCTGCGGTCCAGCGAGCCGCGCAGCATCGGCCCGGTGCAGCCGTGGCTCAGCGCCAGCTCCTTCGACAGGATGCCGATGTTGGCGGTGCGCTGCACGAAGATATGGTTGGTCGTCAGCAGGGCGTGATACTCGTCGATGCGCGGCCAGAGGTAGTCGAGGAACTGCTGGCAGCGTCCCACCCACCCTTCGGGCAGATCGTCGTGGACGCCGCCGATGGTGACGTAGCTGTAGGTCAGCCGGGCGCCGCAGACTTCTTCAAACAGATCGAGGATCATCTCGCGTTCGCGGAAGGCGTACAGGAACGGGCTGAAGGTGCCGAGGTCGAGGCCGTAGGCGCCCATGCCGACGAGGTGGCTGGCGATGCGATTCATCTCGGCGATGATGACGCGGATGACGTTGGCCTTTTCCGGGATCTTCTTGGTATAGTCGCAGAGCTTTTCGACCGCCAGCGAGTAGGCGAGGTTCATGTTCATCCCCGCCAGGTAATCCATGCGGTCGGTGTAGGGGATGTACTGAATCGGGGTGACGTTCTCGCCGATCTTCTCGGCGCAGCGGTGCAGGTAGCCGAGGTGCGGCGTCACCTCGGAGATGACCTCGCCGTCGGTGCGCAGCACCAGGCGCAACACGCCATGCGTACTGGGGTGCTGCGGCCCCATGTTGACCAGCATTTCGTCGGTGCGCACGTCGAACTCGACGATGGTCTGGTCGTGCTTCTTATCGGGGAGGGTAGCGGTGGCCATGATTACTCCGAAGGCAGGTTCTCGTCTTCGAGCATTGCTCCGTGACGGACGGCGTGAACCTCAAGCGTCGGTCTTACATAACTATAGATGACGCGATACGGCCCGACAAAGGTCTCGCGCATTATCGGATCATCGAGGTACTCGGCCGGGCTGCCCGCATTGGGATAGTCTCTCAACTTCTTGACCGCGGCAACTATCCGGCTCGTGAACTTCCGCGCCGCTTGCGGGGAGTCGCGGCGGCTGATGAGGCGGAAGATGCCGTCGAGGTCTTGGCGCGCGTTTTCGGACCAGTTGACTTGGGCTCGTCGAGCCATCCTTTTTCCCTCAGCTCCTTCTCCAAATCCTCGTGCGTGATGTATTCGCCGCGCGCGATTTGCGCCACGCTGATCTCAACTGCCTTCATGAGGTCCAAATTGTAAATGACTTTGTCGAAAGAGACGTCATCGGGCAACTTCTGGATCATGCGCAGGATCTTTTCCTTCCTCGTCATGTCATGCCTCCTTACCGTCCGCGAATGCCGTGATATTCCAGCGGAAACTCGTAATCCTTGCGTAACGGATGCCCCACCCAGTCTTCCGACAACAGGATGCGCGTCAGGTTCGGGTGGCCGGTGAAGTAGATGCCGCTGAGGTCGTAGACCTCGCGCTCGTGCCAGTCGGCGGTGCGCCAGATGCCGGCGACCGACGGCACCTCCGGCAGCTGGCCCGGCTGGTCGTCTTTCCAGCGCGGCAGCAACACCTTGAGGACGAAACGCCGCCCTGGATTGCGGAAGCTGGAAAAGTGATAGACGACTTCGGTGTGCGGCTCGAAGCCCGCCTTGGCCACTTTTTTCGGGTCCGGTTCGAGATAATCGACGCCGCTGATGCAGTTGAGCAGGTCGAACTGCAGGCGCGAATCATCCTTGAGGAAGCGGCAGACTTCCACCAGGTCGGCGGCGTCCACGACGACGAACGGGTCGAGGGCGTCGAGCTTTTTGGATTTGATGCGGTCGCCGAACTGCTGTTCGAGAACGCCGACGAGGTCTGCGGGGGTCATGCGAATGATCCGTGAGTCGTATGCCGCTTGCGGCTTAGCGGTCGCTCCCGCCAAGCCGCAAGCGGCGAGCCGTCACGCCTTGGCCGGCGCGGCCAGTTCCTTGTTTTTGCGGGCGAATGCGTTTTGCTTCTCGACCGCCTTGGTCGGGTCGGGATCGTTCAGCTCCGGCGGCAGCAGCGTGTAGCCGGTGCGCGCCGGGATTGGCACGTCGAGCGGCTGGCCCTTGGTCAGGTCCTTCATCGCCCGCACCTTGTCCTGGATGCGCATCAGCCCTTCCAGCAACGCCTCGGGGCGCGGCGGGCAGCCGGGCACGTACACGTCAACCGGCACGACCAGATCAACGCCCTTGACCACGTTGTAGCCGTACTTGTAGTACGGGCCGCCGCCACAGGTGCAGGCGCCCATGGCGATGACGAACTTCGGGTCGGGCATCTGGTTGTAGAGACGGCGAACGCGGCTGGCCATTTTGAAGTTGACGGTGCCGGCGACGATCATCAAATCCGCCTGCCGCGGCGTCGCCCGGAAAGCGCCGGCGCCGAAGCGGTCGATGTCGAAGCGCGAGGCGCCGGTGGCCATCATCTCGATGGCGCAGCAGGCCAGTCCGAACGTCATGGGCCACATGCTGGATTCGCGCGCCCAGGCGATGCCCTGTTCGAGGGTGCTATTCATGACGCTTTCTTCGAATCGACCTTCAAGCCAGCCCATATTGAATGCTCCCGTTGAGTTGCATTTCGTTGTTCGCGCGGAGCAAGCTCCGCGGCTAAATGAATCACGCTGCCGCCTGGGGCGGTTCCTGTTGTCCGATTGGGTG
>JBBQPD010000319.1:0-6798 GCA_038331535.1 Gemmatales bacterium
ACCTGCAAAAATTCGTTGTGTCCGATCTTCGTCAGCATCTGCGGCAGCCGGGTCCGCGTGTAATTATACAGTTCGCGGGTGTCGAGTATCTTGTTGACGTCGGTGTCGGCGTCGGCGAATTTTTCGTTCAGCGCCTCCAGCAGCGACTGGGTGAACAGGCCGTGGCCGAACGTCGGGTTCTCGTAGGAGTGCTGGTTGCGGTCGCAGGCGGCGAGGATCACCGGCCCCTGGCCGCCCGGCGTCAGGCCGCGCACCGGGTTGCTCGCCGCTTCGCCCGAATGACAGGCGTCCAGCAGCACCAGTTTGCGACAGTTGATCGCGGCCAGTTTCCGGTACAACACCTCGCTCGTCACGCCGGTCTTCTCCGGATCATCGCCCTGGAAGTGCGGCGTGCAGAAGATGAACAGGCTGCGCTTTGCGTCCTTGGCGTCTTCCTCGCGGAACATGCCGTGCCCGGCGAGGAAGATGATGCACAGGTCATCGGGCTTCGCTTTACGGGCCAGGTCGTCGAGTGCCTTCTCGATCTCGGCCCGGCCGGCCCGGTCGTCGGGAAGCAGCTCGATGTCGGCGGCGCCGAAATATTTCTGCCCCTCGATGGCCGCTTTGATCGACGTGGCGTCGCCGACGGCGCTGGTCAAGTTGCCCAGGGCGCCAAGGTCGCGCGCCTGTTTGGAGGCGCCATAATTGTTGACGCCGACCGCCACGCCGATCGCCCGCATCTTCGCTGGAGCCGACTTCGGATTTTTCACGGTCGTCGTGGCCTCCGCTCGGCCGCCGAGCCGGTTCGACGTCTGGAAGGTCACGACGTTCTCATCCGCGCGCAGCAACTCGACGGGCAAGAGAACCTTCCGCGTGTAGACCCGGCCAACCTTTTCCCAGGCATCGACGTTCGCCCACGCCTGCAGCCGGAAATCGTTGATCCACAACTCGCCGTCGCGCGGCTGCAAGTCGGGGTTTTCGCCGTGCGGCGTGGCCGTCAGCGTCGCCTCCCAACCGTTCGCAGTCGGGGTTAGCGCGAGCGCGACCGCCGGCGGTTCCGTTTCGTCGAAGCGCACCGGCAGGGGGTTGTCGCCGAGCAGCGACAGGGCCGTGCGCACGTCGCGCGTTTGCAGAAGCTTGTCGATCACCGTTCGCTTCTGGTAAATCTTGCGGAACTGCTCGGCCCGGTAGAACCGCGGCGTCTGCCCCGCCTCGGGACTGTTGATGTGCCAGCCGATGGCGAAGTCCCCGCGCGTCGAAGTATCGTAGAAGGAGTTGCGCCACATCCACAGCACCCATTCGCCGTCGCGCGTCGGGAAGAAGCGCCACAGCGGCCGCTGGCGGGCGGTCGTGAGCATGTCCACCGTCTTGCCGTCGCGGACGACGCGGAAGAAATGCTCCGTGCCCGGCACCGGGTCGAGGAGCCGCGCGTGCCACGCGGCCGGCCCGCCCGCCAGCGGCTTGCCGCCGAAGGCGAACAGAACGATCTCATCGCCGACGAGCAGTCCCGCTTCCCAGGCTGGGCTACCGGCATCGACGGCCGTGACGCGCAGCTTGGCGCCGCGCGGCTCAAAGGCCGCCCCGAGGATCGGCTGACTGGGCCAGCGGTTTGACAGCGACCAGGCCGCGATCGTCTGGTCGTTGGAACAGGACACCAGCCAGGTGCGGTCGGCCGACAAACCGAGCGCCGTCACTTCGCCCTGATGGCCCACGCACAACCGCACGCGTTTCGGCTTCTTGCCGGCGTACAGCTCGTAAATGCTCAGTCCCCAGTAATGGCCCACCGCCAGCCGGGCCGGGTTGTCGGCGTCGGCTTCGATGAAGGTGTAACAGCGCGGCATGCCGTCGCGCTGGCCGTCGTACTCCAGCTGGTATTCGTCGCCGTTCTTCTCGACGGCGTACCAGGTGTGTGGGTCGGTTTTGTCCGGTCGCACCGTCCAGCCGGCGACGGTGTCCAGGCGCGGGACGGGCGTAAACTCGTCTCCCGACACCCAGCGGCGGCGCGGCAGATTGAAAGCGCGCCAGGTTCCCTGGCCGCGGTCGTTCGGGTTGAGCGTTGCGGCGTTGCGGCGATCCTTGAAGCCGAGGACGTTGCCGTCGCGCGACAGGCCCACGTCCCAGAGGCAGTTGCCGGCGCCGCGCAGCACGCTAACCGGGGCGTCGGTCTTCGCCAGATCCCAGAGCGACACCTCGTGATCGTTGCCGCCGGCGACGGCGAGCAAGCCGCCGCCGGGATGAAACGCGACCGACTCGGCGCGCCCCGTATGTTTCAGCGTGAGCTTGGTCGTGATGGCATCACCCACGTCGAAGAGGCGGACGTAGTCGTTCGTGTCGATGTAATAGGGGCTGTCCGTCGCGAGGACGCCAAAGCCGGCAGCCAGCCGCTTGCTCTCGGCATCGAAGGCGACGCTGCGCGGGAACTGCCCTTTCTCCAGCTCGACGTCGTTCCGCCTGGTGCCGTCGAGGGAACGCACGGCCAGCACCGGTCCCTTGAGGCCGAACGCCAGCCAGCGATTGTCGCGGCTGAGCGTCGCCACGCGCACCGAGTGGCCGCGGCCGACCACCCACTCCCGCGCGCGCGTCGCCGGCTTCTCGGTCAAATCCCACTCGACGACTTCCGAGCTTTCGGCGACGGACAGCACGCGGTCGTCGCTGAGAAAGCGGACGAGCCGAACGCGGTTGAAGCCGTCCTTCAAGAGGGGCGTGTTCGCGGGCAGGTTGCCGCCGAATGCCGGGTCGTGGCGGCCGAGGGGCCGGATCGTCTTGAAGTCCCAGACGAAGACGCTGCCGTCGGCGGTGCCAAAGGCCAGCCTTTTGCCGGACGCGTCGAAAGCGACGGACATGACGGCGAACAGGTTGCGCAGTTTGCGTTCCTTCAGCGGCGTGCCGAAGGGGATCATCTCGCCGGTGTCGGTATCCTGAAGCGCGACGACGCTGTGGACCGTCTCGCCGGTGGTGCGGTCGAGGACGGCGACCGTGGTCGTCAGTTCGCCGACGCCGCCGACGGCGACATAGCGGCCCTCGGGATCGGCCGAGACGGCGAGGGAATAGATGGTGCCGCGCTGCTCGCGCCAGATGTTCCAGCGCAGCACGCGCATCGACAGCGGATCGAGCTTGCAGTCGGCACAAGCCCAGAGGCGGACCACCTTGTCGTCGCCGACCGTCAGCACCCATTTGCCGTCGGGCGTGAAGAGCATCTGATCGCAGTAGGCGAGACGGCCGCCGGATTCGACGATCAACTCGGGGTCTTGCCGCTCACGCCGGTTGCTCTGGGAACGGGCGAAATCTCCGGCACCCAAGACGACAAGGGCCGCGACGTAGAAGAGAACGGTGTAGCGCATAGTAATCCTCCGCGCTGAACATGCGGAACGCGGCCCGGCGGCGGACACCTTAATTTCTTACCTCTGAACTTCACCGCAAAATGCAGAGAAGTTCAGCCGAGTTCTGGCTGAGAGTTGAGAGCTGATAGCTATCAGCTCTTAGCCAGATCGGTTTTGTTTGGTTGCTAACCCGTTGCGGCTTGGCCGTGTTAAGCGGATGCATGCAATTACTGGGTAACGTCGGACAGTCTCACCGCCCTTCGCGCAGGCGGTCGCCGAGGAAATCGTCGAGATGGGGGTTGTCGTGAATCTTTTTTCGCGTCTTCTCGAAGTCGTAGGGCACGCGCTTGAAGCGGACGGTCTCGCCGTCGAGCAGGACGTAGCAGGAGCGCGGGTCGCCGTCGCGCGGCTGGCCGACCGAGCCGACGTTGCACAGCGTCTTGCGGCCGTCGAGCTTGTGCGTGAACTCGATCTCGTCCGGACTGCTGAACTGGTACAGCTCGCCCGCGATCGTCTCGACGAAGATGCCGGGAACGTGGGTATGACCCTGGAAACAGAAGCGTTCGACCGCCGTGAAGATGCCGTCCATTTTGCGCTGATGATAGATGTCTTCGGGGAAGACGTACTCGTTGACCGGGTTGCGGGCCGAGCCGTGGACGAAGAGGAACTGGCCCTGGCGATAGGTGCGCGGCAGGTTCGACAGATATTCCCAGCGGGCGTCGGCCTGGTCGCCGCGGCCGGGCGGTCGGCGCTCCAGCTCCGAGCGCGTCCAGTAAATGGCTCGCTCCGCCGCGGGCGACCAGCCGGTGGGGTCGAACAACGCCCCCTGATCGTGGTTGCCCAGCACGGACAGCTCGGCCTTCTTCATCACGAGGTCGAGACACTCGATCGGATTCGGTCCGTAGCCGACGATGTCGCCCAGGCAGAGGATGCGCTCCGGGCGGTTGCGCCCCACGTCTTCGAGGACGGCCTCGAGGGCTTCGAGGTTGCCGTGAATGTCACTGAGGATGGCCCACATGGCGGGACTCCTGAATCCGACCTGCCGCTTGCGGCTTAGCGGGGGGCTACCGCCAAGCCGCAAGCGGCACGTTGAACAGCCGCATACACTTCGCGCAGCGGCACGCCGTGCTGGCGCGCGACGCGGGCGCAGTCCTCGTACTCCGGCGTGAGGACGTCCGGCCCGCCCTCGCGCCAGCCGCGCTTGGCCTTGACCGGCCCCCACGGCGTTTCGACGGTCGCCGCCTCGCGGCGCAGCTTGTGCCGTTGCACCGGGTAGCGCCGGACGCCGAGCGTCGCCGTCTCGCGGAACAGGATCGTCTCCAGCGCGTCTACCGCAGCCTCGGGAGAGAGGACGCTCAGCAGCACGCCGGGGCGGTCCTTCTTCATCTGGATCGCCGTGCTGAACACGTCGAGGGCGCCGCCGTCGAACAGACGCTCGCAGCAATAGCCGATGACCTCCGCTGGCACATCGTCAAGGTTTGTCTCCAGTACCCAGACGCGGTCGGATTCGTCCACTTGCTGGCGCGGCGTGCTCACCACCGTGCCGACGAACAGGCGCAGCAGGTTCGGCTGTTCGAGCAGTTCACGCTGGCCGGCGCCGTGGCCGATCGACTCGATCGTCATGACCGGCGCCTCGACCCATTCCTGCACCACGGTCGTCAGGATGGCGGCCCCGGTCGGCGTCGTCAGCTCGCCCTTGATCGCCGTGGCGGCGAGCGGCACGCCCTTCAGCAGCGCGGCGGTGCCGGGGGCGGGGATCGGCATCATCCCGTGGGCGCATTTCACCATGCCGTTACCCGTCGGCACCGAACGGCTGGTGATACGAGAAACGCCGAGCAAATCGAGACCGATGGCGCTGCCGACAATGTCGGCGATGCTGTCCAGCGCCCCGACTTCGTGAAAGTGAACGCGATCGAGCGGCATGCCGTGGGCAGCTGCTTCGGCCTCGGCCAACTTGCGGAAGATGCGCAGGGCCAGGTCGCATTGCGAAGCCGTCAGCCGGCCGCGGCGGACGATCTCCTCCACATCGGCCAGGTAGCGGTGGACGTGCTCCTCCGGCGCTTCGACCGTGGCACGCGTCGCCGCGAAGCCGCCCTTGCGGATCTTCTCGACTTCCAGCTTGATCGGCAGTCCGAGCGAATCGAGGCCGGCGCGGATCGCCTCGGCATCGACGCCGGCGTCGATCAGGGCGCCGAGCGTCATATCGCCGCTGATGCCGCTGAAACAGTCGAAATGGGCCGCGCGCACGATGATCCCTCCCGTGCGTAGCATTCTACCGCGCCGTGGGGGGAAACCAAGAATGAAGTGGAAGAGGAGGAGTGATTACGTTTCGCGCGTTCTCCGCGCGAAACGTAAACGGGAATCAGGCGGCTTGCAATTCCTCGCGCAGCATTCGCAGGGCTTCGCTCTCGATCTGGCGGACACGTTCGCGCGTCAGGCCGAGACACTCGCCGATCTCCTTGAGCGTCTTCGGGTCTTCGCCGTCCAGACCGAAACGCATGCGCAGCACGCTGGCCTCGCGCTCGCCGAGTCGGTCGAGCATGCCCATGATCTGGTGCATTTCGTCGGCGTCGCCCATGACGACGTCGGGCGTCTTGGCGCGATGATCCATGAGCGTTTCGTCGATCGTGTGGCCCGAATCGGACGAGTCGTCCTGCGGCACGGCGTTGTAGACGCGAATGGCCTTCTTGATGATGTTCAGCTTCTTCTTCGGCAGGCCGAGGCTGGCGGCGATCTCCAACTCGGTGGCCGCTCGTCCCAGCTTTTCCTGAAGCTCGGCGGTCGCCCGCCGCCACTTGGAGAGAAGCTCGGCCATGTAGGCGGGGACGCGAATCGTCTTGCCGGTGTTGATGACCGCTCGCTTCATCGACTGCTTGATCCAGAAGCTGGCGTAGGTGCTGAAACGCGTGTTCATCGACGGGTCGAAGCCTTCCACGGCCCGCAGCAGGCCGAGGTTGCCTTCTTCAATCAAATCCTGCAGACCGAGACCTTTGCCCGTATAACTGCGGGCGATGTTCACAACGAGGCGGAGGTTGGCGCGTACCATCTGGTCGCGGGCTTCGCTGTCGCCGTCCTCAATGCGATAGGCCAGCTGCTTTTCCTGCTCCGCGTTGAGCAACGCTGTCTCGTTGATCTCGCGCAGGTACGAATCGAGAGGAGATTGAACCGCGTTGCCGTTGCGGCGCATCGTTCGTTGCATGGGGAGTCCTCGTTGTTGCGCGAATTCGGTGCTGCCTCAAGCGGTTCCGTCCTGGATCGGCGTTCAGACCGGAGCGGATTACGCTCTCGCAATAACGTAGGTCACGAAAATCGGGAATGCAAATCGTCGCACAAATTATTTTTGATGAGCGGAGGAGCCGCGCACGAAGTAAGCGGTTATTAGGAGCCGCGCACGAAGTAAGCGGTTATTAGGAGCCGCGCACGAAGTAAGCGGTTATTAGGAGCCGCGCACGAAGTAAGCGGTTATTAGGAGCCGCGCACGAAGTAAGCGGTCTGCGTA
>JBBQPD010000320.1:0-6784 GCA_038331535.1 Gemmatales bacterium
TGCTCTTTTCGACCGCGTTATTCGCGGCCGCGCCGCCCCAAGCGGAAAGCGTCACGTCAGCGCCCTGCGCCGCGAGCCAGGCGAGGACGGTCGCCAGATCGAAAGAGCCGGGACGCTGACCGGACGAAGGGTCGAACGCGAGCGCGTCGTGTGGTTTGCCGTGCAGGATCTGGCCGATAAGACCGGTCAGACGACCGCCGGGGCCTACTTCCAGGAACGCGCGAGCGCCGGCGCCGTACATGTTCTCGATCTCGCCGACGAACTCAACGGGGCGGGCGAGCTGGTTCGCCAGCAAGTCGCGTGCGGCGGTGGCGTCGTCGGGATAAACGTCGGTGCTCGTGTTGGCGAAGACGGGTGCGCCGGGTCGATACGGCATCTTCTCGAAGGCATCCCGCAGCGGTCGGACCGCGTCAGCGACGGCGGGACTGTGGAACGCGGCGGAAACGGCGAGGCGCGTCGAACGCATCTGTCGGGCAGAGAAGACTGCGGCGGCACGGTCGATCTCGGCGACGGAGCCGGAGAGAACGCACTGATTCGGCGCGTTCTTGTTGGCGAGCGTCAGGTCCAGCCGTTCGGCGTCGAGTACCGTGCGAATCGCGTCCACCGGCGCCTGGACCGCCAGCATTGCACCGCCGCTTCCTTCCGCCATGAGCCGGCCGCGCAGGCACGACAGGGCGAAGAAGTCGGCGGCGTCGATGCGGCCGGCGGCACACAGGGCGGTCAGTTCGCCATGACTGTGGCCGGCGAACAGGTCGCCGCGCACGCCGAACGACTCCAGTACGCGCCAGGCGCCGAGGGCGACGGCGCCAAGGGCCGGCTGCGCGATGCGCGTGTCACGCAGAGATTCTTCATGCGCGCGCCGGGATTTGTCGTCGAAGACGGGGATGGGATAGAGATAGTCGCTGAGGCGCGCCGCTTGCGGTTTCGCGGTCTTCTCCGCGAAACCGCAAGCGGCGAACGCGCGGTCGCTGTCTGCCAGCGTGTCAAAGAACGCGGGGAACGTACAGGCCAGATCGCGCAACATCCCAACGTACTGGGCGCCCTGTCCGGGGAAGAGGATCGCCAGCTTTCCTGTCCGTTCGCCGCGCCCGTAGAAGACGCCGTCCGGACTGCGCGCGGTTGGCGCTTCGCCACTGCGTCGTAGCAGCGCGCGCGCCGATTCGAGCGATTTACCGAGGTCGGCGCGGCCGCGCTGCACCACGAAGACGAGCCGATGCGCCGACCCGGCGCGCCATTCACGCCGCGAGCGCGCCGCGCGGGTTGAAAGCTCGTCCCAACCTAGATCGGCGGGCCAGTTCGTCAGCATGGCTTCGAGCGCCTCGACGCTGTCCGCGCCGAGGGCGACGAGTTGCACGTCGGTGTCCCAGTCGATCTCCTGCTTGCGCGGGTCGGCTTCCTCAAGAACGCAGTGGATGTTGCTGCCGCCGAAGCCGAAGGCGCTGACGGCGGCGCGGCGTGGATGAGCGGCGGACGGCAGCCAGGGCCGTTTCTCCGTGTTGACGTAAAACGGCGAGCGCTCCGATTCCAGCGCTTCGAGCGGCCGGCTCACCTTGATTGTCGGCGGCAGGACTTTGTGATAAAGGGCCGCGACCGCCTTGATGAGACCCGCGGCGCCGGCGGCGGCCTTGGTGTGGCCGATCTGCGATTTGATCGAGCCGAGGGCGCACCAGGGGGATTGATCCGCTAAGCCGCAAGCGGCGAACACGTCGGTGAGCGCCTCAACCTCGGTAGCGTCGCCGACGCGCGTGCCAGTGCCGTGCGCCTCGACCAGCTCGATTGTGTCGGGGGTGACTCCGGCGGCGCGGTAGGCCGAGCGCAGCGCCTCGACCTGGCCGGCGGCCTTGGGAGCGTAGACGGCGTTGCCCTTGCCGTCGCTCGAAGAGCCGACGCCCTTCAACACGGCGTAAATGCGGTCGCTATCGCGCCGGGCGTCGCTCAGGCGCTTCAACACGACCATGCCCAGCCCTTCGCCGAGGATGGTGCCGTCGCCGTCGCGGTCGAACGGCCGGGCGTTCCCGGTCGGCGACAGCGCGGGCGTCTTGCTGAAGCACATGTACATAAAAATGTCGTTGAACGTATCGACGCCGCCGGTCAGCACCAGGTCGGCCTTACCGCTTTGCAGTTCGAGCGCCGCGAGATGGAGGGCGCTGAGCGAGCTGGCGCAGGCCGCATCGACGACGCAGTTGGTGCCGCCGAGATCGAGACGATTGGCGATGCGGCCGGCGACGACGTTGCCGAGCAGGCCGGGGAAGGAGTTCTCCTGCCAGCCGACGTAGTTGTCGCCGATACGGCGCACCACGTCGTCGGCCGTCTCCTGCGGCACGCCGGCGTCGGCCAGCGCCCGCCGCCAAATCGGATGGCCCAGCCGCGCCCCCAGCGGGATGACCAGCTCCAGCGTGCCGGTCACGCCGAGGATGCAACCGACGCGGTTGCGGTCGATGGTGCCGGCGTCGTAACCGGCGTCGTCCAGCGCCGCCTTGGCGACCATCAAGCCGAGGAGCTGCGAGGTATCGGTCGCTTCGAGATTGTTCGGGGCGATGCCGAATTCCGTGGGTGGGAAGGGCACCGCCTCCAGGAAGGCGCCGCGGGCGACGTAGACGCGGTCCGGCGATTTGGGATCGGCGTCGAGGTAGTCTTCCGGCTTCCAATGAGTGGCCGGGATTTCGGCGATGGCATCGACGCGATTGCGGACGTTGGCCCAGAATGTGCGGAAGTCGCCAGCGCGCGGAAACAGGCAGCCGATGCCGATAACGGCCAGAGGTTCCGCGACAGAAGGGGTCAAACGTCAGTCCTCGTAAACGAGCGCCGTTTAGCCGCAAGCGCTTAATAAAGCGCTCGCGGCTAAACGAATGATTCCAATTCCTCGATGGTCAACGGCGCCACGCGCGCCCATTCGGGCGGCACCGCGGCGCCCTGACAGCGCAACATGCTCAGGCGCAGCAGCACGGCCGCACCATAAAGGATATTCAGCGCCACCGGCACCACGCGGCGGTTGGCCGGTTTCTCCAGAAAGGTGCCCTTCGTCCATTCGTTGAAGGCGCCCATCGCCGGGCCGCATCAGACCTGGTAATCCATCTTACGCGACGGCTCGCCCGCATTCGCCCAGCGCGACGACTGGCCGAGATACCAGCGAAACACCAGCGCCATCTGGTGTTTCGGGTCGCGCTCGGCGCGCTCCACCTGCGTTTTGTCTCGTCCGAGAAAGTAGGTGCGGGTCTGCGCCCAGATTTCTTCCAGCGGGGCGCGGAAGAGGTTTTTCTCCAGGGCGGCGCGCTCGACGGCCGGCAGTTCGTTCAGGCCGGCGCAACCGCGATAGAGTTCATACAGCTTCGCCGCCCGCATGGCAAACAGGGTGCCGCGCTTGAGCACCTGCACTTTCACGCCCATCTCGAACATGTCCGCGGCCGGCGCCATGGCCACGTCGGCCTGTTCGGCCTGGGCCAACATCTCGCGCACCGCGTCGGAACTGCCCGATTCCACGCAGGCCTGTTTTATCGTCCCCGTCACGACGAACGCCGCCCCCTTGACAAACGCCGCCGCGGCCGACGCCGGCGTGGCGATGCCGCCGGCCGCACCAACGCGCAACGGCCGATCGTAGCCGTGCTGCGCCTGCATCCGGTCGCGCAGGGCCAGCATCGTCGGCAGCAGCGTGATCGCCGGCCGGTTGTCGGTGTGGCCGCCGGAATCGGCCTCCGCCGTGAGATCCTGAGCCATCGGGATACGCGCGGTGAGTCGGACCTGCTCGTGCGACAACTCGCCGCGGCGGTGCAACTCCTGCACGAAGCGCTCCGGCGGCGGCGCGAAGAACTTCGACGCCACCTCGACGCGGGACACTTTGGCGATGATGCGATTCGGCGTCACGACCCGGCCGGCGGTGTCGGCATGGATGCCGTGCAGACGATAGCGGACGACCGGCAGCGTCAGGTCGAGATACGCCGACGCTTCCACCAGACGAACGCCGAGCCGCAGGTAGAGATCGACGACCGCCGTTTCGAGGTCCGCTTCGTTGGGACTGTGGATGAGATTGAAACCGA
Organism: Gemmatales bacterium; assembly: GCA_038331535.1. Lineage (GTDB taxonomy): Bacteria > Planctomycetota > Planctomycetia > Gemmatales > Gemmataceae > JBBQPD01. The sequence goes on from JBBQPD010000320.1 coordinate 4,035, forward strand.
AGGGGCGGTCGCCGAGGTTGCGGGTCAGTCGGTCGATCTCGGTCTCGACGCGCTGAGGCGCCAGGCCGGCGGCGCCGAAGAAGCCGATCATGCCGGCCCGGCTCATAGCCTCGACGATGTCGGCGGAACCGATGCCGTTGGCCATGGCGCCGGCGACGTAAGCGTAGCGCAGGCCGTGGTCGGCGCGGAAGGAGGCGTCGCCCAAATCTTCGAGGCGGCAGGCGGGAACGCACTCCCCGGACGGCAGACGGACCGGGCGACGGACGGCGCGGAGCGCCTCGCCCAGGTCCAGCGTGTCGGTCGTCATGGGGAAAGCCCGGTCAGCAAGCGAACGGCGTGGTGCATTTAGAAATGATACCGGACGGTCGGTTCGTCCGCCAGCGGTCGGAACGGGGTTCGTTCTGGACAGGCGCTGCGACCGTGACGGCGCGATCGGGACAATCGCTAGAATCGCAAGCAGCATTCCGTACCCGCATCCGACGCCGGCGAAGGGTTACTTCTCGTCGGCGTCGGATGCTGGTGCGCATCCTACCGAATCTGGACCTCGAACCCGCGCTCGCGCAGGTGGTGTGCCGCATGGCGGGCCCGCTCGAAGTGTTCGTAGCTGCCGTGACAGACCCACGGCTCGTCGCAACACGCGCGATAGAACACATGATAGTGGTGGTGATGGTGGTATGACTCGGCCGAAACCTGCGGGGCGGCGACGAACGGCGTCACACAACCCACGGCCACGATGGCGGACAACAACACTTTGCGAAACATGGTGCATTCTCCTTCCTATTTCCTTTGCCCGCGATGTGCGGGCCTTCTGTCGGAAGAACGCACGGACTCGCACGATTTGCGCGCACCATTCTCGCGCTTGTTTCGGCGCGGGGAACCGGTACGATGCGTTGGTTCAAATGGCCCCCGGCTTGCCGGGGGTATGGCACTCACCCCGGCAAACCGGGGGCTCTATCGAGGATTCCGCCGATGAAGTCACCCCTGATTTGCCTCCTCTTGTTCGCGGTTGTTCCGCTCCTCGCCGAGTCGCCCGCGAAGGTCGATACCGTGCTGAAGCCGACGCTGCGCACGCGCGTCGAGACGTTCAAGGGCAGCGGCGCCTGGGACGAGGCGACGTTGAAGAAGGAGTTCCTCGGCCCCGAAACGGCGATCATTCTCTGCGACGTGTGGGACAAGCACTGGTGCAACAGCGCGACCGAGCGCTGCGGCGAGCTGGCGAAGAAGATGGTGCCGCTCCTCGTCTCGCTACGCGCCAGGGGAGTTACTGTCATTCACGCTCCGTCGGACACGATGGACTTTTACAAGGACGCGCCGCAGCGGAAGAAGATGCAGGCGCTGACGAAGGTCGAGCCGCCGAAGCCGCTGGAGATCAACGCGCCGCCGCTGCCGATCGACGACAGCGACGGCGGCTGCGACGATGCCGTGCCGGTGAAGCAGTTCCGAGCCTGGAAGAGCCAGCATCCGATCATTCCCATCGCCGACGAGGACTTCGTCTCCGACAACGGCGCTGAGGTCTACAGCCTGTTGAAACAGCGCGGCATCAAGAACCTGCTCGTCATGGGCGTTCACACGAACATGTGCATCCTCAACCGGACGTTCGCGATCAAGCAGATGTCGAAATGGGGCATTCATTGCGTCTTAGTGCGCGACCTGACCGACGCGATGTACAACCCGAAGATGCGGCCGTTCGTCGGCCATGCCGAGGGGACCGACCTCGTCATTCAGCACATCGAGAAGTACTGGTGCCCCTCGACGACGAGCGCGGAGTTGATGGGGAAGTGAATCGGAGGACTCACCGCGGAGGACGCAGAGGATCGCAGAGGAATACAGCAAAATGGTCAGACTGAATCTCTTTCTGGTTTTTCCTCTGCGACCCTCTGCGTCCTTTGCGGTGAGTAATCCGGGCTAAACGCCGAAGCGTCATCGGCCTAAGATGACGGCATAGCGTCCGCGGGAGAAACGACATGGCCGGCTTTGCCGAGGAATTCGCCGACATCACCAGGCCCAACGAATCGCTGACGCCGTTTACCTTCCTCAAGGTTGGTGGTCCGGCGGAGTTCCTCGTGCAGCCGCGCACGCGCGCGCAGCTGGCGAGCGTGGTGCGCCGCTGCTTTCGCGAGCGCATCCCGATGCGCGTCCTCGGCACCGGCTGTAACCTGCTGGTCCGCGACGAGGGTGTCAGCGGCGTCGTCCTGCGATTAGTCGAGCCGGAGTTCACGTCGATCAGCGTGGACGGCAAGCGCGTCCGGGCCGGGACGGGGGCTGCCGTGTCGGCGCTCATCTCCGAATCGGCGCGGCATGGCCTGGCGGGGCTGGAGACGCTTGTCGGCATTCCCGGGACCGTCGGCGGCGCCCTGCGCACCAACGCGGGTGACCGGGTCGGCGACATTGGCCGGTTCGTCCGCTCGGTAGAGGTTCTCGACGCCAACGGCGACGTGCAAGTGCGCGAGCGCGACGAGCTACGCTTCGCCGAACACGCCAGCAACCTCGACGATCCGGTACTGCTGGCGGTCGAGTTCGCCCTGGAGCCGGACACGCCGGACGCCATCGTCAAGCGCATGCGCAAGGCGTGGATTCTGCGCAAGGCGCAGGTGCCGTTGAGCTTCCAGGCGGCCGGCCGCATCTTCAAGAATCCGCGCGGCCTCAGCGCCGCCGCCCTGATCGACCAGGCCGGCCTGGCCCGCACGCGCGTCGGCGGCGCCGAGGTTAGCGACCGCGACGCGAATTACATCGTCGTCCACCCCGGCGCT
>JBBQPD010000321.1:0-6778 GCA_038331535.1 Gemmatales bacterium
CACGGTCCCTCGACGACCGAGACCGGTGCCGGGCCTAACGTAGAGCGGATAAAGGTATAGCTCCTCCGGCTGGTAGCTCAGGGCTGTCTGCACCGAGTAGAGCCAGCTTGCCGTCGTCTGGGCCGAAAGGCCGTAGATCAGGTCGATGTTGAGCCGGGGGAACACTCGTAGACGGTCGAGCGCCGACCGCACTTCCCGGGCTGATTGCGGTCGGCCCATGGCGTGTGTTTCCTCGTCGAGAAACGATTGCACGCCGAGGCTGACCCGTTCGACGCCGCGCTGACGGAGGACGTGCAGCCTGTCGGGAAGCGCTGTCTTGGGGGAAGTTTCCACGGACGTAGGGATGTCCTGGGGCGAGGCGCCAAAATAGTGCTCGGCCAGGTCGAACAGCCGCTCCAGTTGATCGACGGTGAGATAGGTCGGTGTTCCGCCGCCGACGGCCATGCGCGACACCAATCGGTCTCCGGCTGTCGCGTCTGCCAGCGCGCGGGCCTGGCGCTCGAGTGCGTCGAGGTAGGCATCGACAGCCCCGTCATCGCCCCCAGCCCGCGCGAACAGGTTGCAGAAACCGCAGCGCATCTCACAGAACGGGATGTGCCAGTAAAGGAACAGTGCGTCACGGCGTTCGCCTTGCCAGAGCGGCCGCAACGGTTGAGCCGGTTCGAGCGGCCCATACGCGGACTTGTGCGGATACGAGTACGAGTAGCCGACGTAGGTCTCCTCGGTGTTCGAGGGAATGGTCGTGCCGGAGGCAAGGGGCAGCGCGACGAGGTTCATGGCCGCTTCTCCCAGCGAGTCTCGGAATAGGGTACGTCCCAGACGACGGGGTGCGCCAGCCTATGACCCTGGTAACCGTCCTCGCCGTAGGCAGTGCCGTGATCCGAACAGAGGATGCCGAATCCGGCGCCGCGTTTTTCCAGAGCGGTAAATAGGGGCGGTAATTGGCGATCAATGTATTCGAGGGCGGCGCGGTGCGACTCCAGCGAATCGCCGCGCGCTCCCGGCAGATAGAAATAGTTCGGCTGATGCAAGGCTGATAGATTCAGGAACAACAACACGCGGCGGTTCGTCGGGACGAGGGACAGCCGTGCGCTGGCCAGGCGCACCTGGTGGGCGGTCGAGTTTGGGTCGGTGACTCCCAGCTCCTGCGACCAGTGGCTTTCCGCAAAGAGCGAAGGAAAGACACAACCCAGCGGCGACTGCTTGTTGAAGAAGCCGACGCCGCCGATGCAGATGGTATGGTAGCCGCGCGCCGCGAGTCCGCCGATCAGGTTGTCGCCGTCGAGGACGCAGGTATCGGGCGTTGCGGTCTCGCTTCCGGGAAAGCGTAGCGCGAAGCGGCGCGGATGGCGTCCGGGTCTGGCCGGCGTGGGAAAAAAACCGGCGAAAAAGGCAGCATGAGCGGCGTAGGTAAAGTTGCCGGGGGTGTGCCGTCGTTCCCAGCCGTCGACCGGTAGTCTCCTTGCCAGGTTGGGAGTGCGACCGGCGTGCCAGGCTTCCTGAGCGACGTCGAAGCGCAACGTATCGAAGGTCAGCAGCAGAATGTCGTCCCGGCCGACCACTTCGTTCATGTTCATCGTCCATCCCCGACAAAGACGGTTGGCCGCGGCCGGCGCGACCAGGCGTTGAGCGTCGCCGTGTAAGTGTCCTCACCCTGATCGAGCTGATTCAGCAACAAGTCTCCAAAGGCGTTGATCTCCAGGACGCAGTGCCGAACAAAGTCTGGCCGGATGAGAACGTCAATCCCCAGGGTAAACGAGTGCGGAAATAACTCCGCCACTCGCATGCAGGTGTCGTGCAGACGTTGCCAGGCGTCAGACCCCATGCGTCGTTGCACAGCGGCCAGGTCGCCGCGCGTGTTGCCGAGCGTGAGGTTCGTAAAGATTGATCGACTCGACCGCAGCACCGCATGCCTCGGTATGCCGCCGATCGTCACCACGCGCAGATCAAAATTGCGCCCCTCCGAGGTCGCTTTCGGCAGCCAGCGTTCGACTTGGACCTTCTCGGCGCACAGTCGATCGACCAGTTTCGCGATTTCGACTTCGTTCGTCAGGTGGCGAATACGCTTGGAACAGTACAGACGATCCTGCCCATCAACCAGGACGTTTTCGACGGGGGTCAAGGCATGAACGCGGGCCTGAGACCAGTGGAGGGCAACACAGCCGGCGGCCCCGGAACCGTGAGCGAGTTTCACCATCAGACGTCCATCTTCCCCGACGTTCGCGCGGACCTCGTTGTAATCGCGGACGGCACCGAATGATTCGGGGATGGGAACGTCCGCCTGACGGAGCCGTTCCTGACACTGCACCTTGTCGAAGAAGAGCGCGATATCGTCCCGGCCGTGCATCGAGTCGGAGCCGTGACCTCTCAATTCCTGCGTCAGAACCCGGAGCAGTCTCACGAAGCCAAGATAGACCTGACGAGGTTTGATTAACCAGCCGCGATCGTACTCCAGGCGATCAACTTCGCCTTCGTCGAGGGGGTCGTAACCCTCGGCCCGCGCGGCCGCCGTGCCATGTTTCAGAAGAAGCTTGAAAGTGGGCCAATGATCGGCGGCCACCTCGAAGCGGACCAACGTGTTTTCTGACAGAAACTCCGCGAGACGAACCGAGCCGTCGAGAAGGCCGGCGTAAGGCACGACGACCGGCGGCGGCCACGATACCCGATCGGCGGCGGCTTTCCAGAAGCCAACGCGCCGACAGGCCGGATTGCCAACGATCACGAGTTGCCGCCTCATTCACTCACCACGACGCTGCGCCATTCCTCATTGGGATCTTTGGCGTCGTCCGCGATAACCTCGCACTTGAGCGTCTTCTTCAGGCGGGCGACCATGTCTTCCGTCATGTAGTGATGGGTCAGGTCGAGTTTCTTGAGCGACAGGTCCGGGGACAGGTTCAACAGAGCCTGGGCGCCCACGTCGCTGAGAGTGCCATTGGACAGGTCGAGCACTTCAAGCTGCTTGAGCACCGGCGAGTTGACGACGACCGGAGCGATAGCGTCCACCACGTCGCTGTTGCGCAACCCCAGATAGCGCAGGGCCGGAAAGCGCGTGCCCGTCAGGATCGGTTGCAGGTCTTCGACGCCGCCGTCGAAACCATAATTCTCGACGCCCAGCCACAGTTCGAGATGGTCGAGGCTGGGAAAGTCGCAGCGGCAAATCTCGCGCAGGACGGAGCGCGGCAGGCCGCCGGCTTCGACGATTAACTGGCGCAAGGCCGCGTGCTTGACTTTGGAGAACTTGAGTGAATTGCCGCCGCGAACGCGCAGCACTTCGAGTTGTGGAAACGCTGTTAGGAGGGGAGAGACGTCGCTTTGCTCGATCCAGGAGATTTCGTTCTCCTCGTAGGTGATGTCGCCGAGGAACACTGCCTTGAGTTTGGTGAGCCGATCTTTGACGGCCACGAGCTTTTCAACGATGGGTTTGCTGCTGTTGGTGGTGTCATCCCCTTGCCAGCAGCCGATTACGAGAGCCTGGAGGTTCTCGATCCCTTTTTGGGTGAGGAGGCCTTCCAGCCGCTCGAAAAAGGCCGCTTCCCCCGAATCGTAATCGCTGCAAATCCGGTAAGCGACGTCGGGGCCTTCCCAGTCGTCGGCCGTCTCGAACAGCTTGGTCGGACGCGAATAGAAGACGTCGGCGTGCTCGCTGATAGTCATGTGGGGCTCCCAGTGTCGTTCACGTTTCCCTGAGGGGATGATAGTGAGCCGGATCGTCGAAACCGGCCATCCAGGCCGCGGCCTGGTGGCAAGTCTTCATGCCCGGCGGCACGCGCAGGAAATAGTTCTTGCCTGTGGACGGACAAAAACAGGAGAGCGTCACCAACGGCTCGTCCTCCTTGAGTTCTACGAACAGCAACTTGCGCGGGCCGCCGGGGTCGGTGTCCTGATCGAGCGTGCGCGCCTCCGTCTCCGTCATGAAGCGCGACACGCCAAAGCGGTCCAGCAGAACCCGGCGGCGTTCGGCGTTCAGTTCGCCCAGGAGCTCCGGGACGGTGATCGTCTCCGGCTGAAGGATGACCCGCGCGTCGATGCGCACGCCCTGCCAGCGCAGGTCCACGCCGTCAAGCGAGGAAGGGAGCCGTTTCGTCTCAGCCAGACCGCTCTGGGCGAGATCGACCCAGCCGGCAACCCGCAATTGCTCCGGCAGAGCGCGGAGGTTGGGGCAATCGCGAATGTCCAGTGCGGCAAGCGGTCCGAGATAGGCGGGCAGCGAGGTGAGGGCCGTGCAACCGCGGAGCGTCAAACGACCCGACCGAATGTTCGCCCGCATCGGCCAGTCGCGGAGGTTCCAGCAGCCGGTGAGATCCAGAAACCAGACGTCCAGGTCTTCCGGCAGGGCAGCCAGCGATTGACAACCACGCAGATCGAGCGTGCCGACCTGAAGCCCCGCCGGCAATTGAACCAGTTCCGTGCAGCCGGCCAGCTTGAGGATCGACGCCACGACCAGATCGTCTGGAAGTGTGCGGACGCGGGTGTTGCTGAGATCCAACTCGAAGCAACGCAATCCCGAGGGCAGTTTTTCGAGGGAATGGCACTGCGAGAAGTCGAGCACCTCGGCTTCCAGATTGGGCGGCAACACCCAGGCGTGGCTTTCGGACGGGAAGTGCAGCACGCCTTCCACGCACATGCCCGGTCGAGCTTTTCCTTCACGGAATAGTTCGAGGGCCAGTGTTGCGGGGACGGGGGTAGAAGAGGACTGTTGCATCGCCAGGGGTCTCTCGATAGAACTCACGGATTGGATTCGTCAACCGTCCGTTAATCGCGCACGATACGAATCTCCTTCGGAGAATACTCGCGCTGCCGCCACACCCGGTATTCGCCTTCGGGCAGGGTCACGGGGCCATGTTCTTGATGGATCAAGGTCGCTGTGGCGGCCGTCACGCGCAGATAAATTTGCGGACCGGCCTGAAGCAATTCGGCCGAGCCGGGTTCCGCGACGCGGTGGGAGTGCCCGGTCATTTCCCCTTCGGCGAGGACGAGATGGGGCCGTTTGACCGCATCGGCCGGGATCGCTGTCACCTGAGCGACCAGAACATCGCCGTGTCTGTATAAACGCGGCGCGCTGGGTTGAATTATTGAAGTCATTCTGGCCTCCCTCTGTGTTTAAGTGAGGTGCTGGAGAGAGGGTAATCTAACCGGCCAAAGTGGTCATTGCAAGGTTCGTAGCGGTAAGCAGGGGGCTTTCTGACCCAGACGTGTAAGGCGACTGTCCCAGCCTAGCCGATTGGTCACCTTGAGCCAAGTTGCTCGACTGTGTTGTCAGTAGTATTCTCCAAGGTTATCAGGTACGGCGATTGCCCTAGAGACACGAAAAGGCGAATCTGCGCCTGGTTGAAAGCAGTAACTGTCCGCACCAAATCCTGACGCGCCGCGCTCAGCTGTTCCCAGGGCGTTGCCCTGGACTGAGGGATATCAGCCTTTCAGGCTGACATGCGGGCGACCTCGGTCTGGACGATCGCGGAACCCCAACTCGATTGGAAGTGCCGAAACGAGACGATCGACGACGGCGTTCGTCATGTTCGAACCACCGCCGCACCGTTACTCATCCTGCGGACTGCCCGCCGCTCGTAAATTGAAATCCCACGAGAGAAGCTGGCTCGGCTCGCACTCGGATGCGGGAAAGTGGGTCTAACGGGCCTGAAGCGCCAGCGAAGGTTTAGCTGGGATCCTTCGCTGGCGCTTCAGGCTGGTAAGAACGCTCGCCCCGAATTACCGCAGCGAGGACGCCTTATGGGACAGACTCTAACCTCGGTAACACTGAACGTGGACCGTGTCGGGTGGCCGCTCTGCGATAGGGGCGGGCAGCTTCTGGATCTTGGTGGTGTGCCCCTCATGTTACTGAGGCCAACTCGGGAATTGCTTTGCCATCCTGGACGATGGGCACAGGTCGCCCGCTGAAGTCAGGAAGGGTGACCTTCTCGTAATCAATCCCGAGGTGATGGTAGATCGTCGCCAGGAAGTCATGCGGCCCCACTCGGCGTTCAACCACGTCCTCGCCGCGACGATCGGTGGCCCCGATGACCCGTCCCGTGGCGATGCCGCCGCCTGCCCAGAGCATGGAGTTGGCGCGCGGCCAGTGGTCGCGGCCCGGTTGGACTGTGCCGGCGGCCGCGCTCGCCACTCCGCCGCCGCTGCTGGCCACGTAGGAGATTCGCGGTGTCCGCCCGAACTCGCCAGTCACCACCACCAGCACACGTCGGTCGAGGCCGCGCGCGTACAGATCCTCGATGAGCGCCGTCACCGCCTGGTCGAAGAACGGCGCCCGATATTTCAGTGCCTCGAATACGTTGTGGTTGACCGCATGGTCGTCCCAGTTGGCTACCCGTCCGCACAGAGGACCATCCAGTGTGCTGGTAATGATCTCCACGCCGGCCTCGACCAGTCGACGGGCCATCAGCAGTTGCTGTCCCCAGGCATTCCGGCCGTAGCGGTCGCGCAGCTTCGGGTTCTCCAGGTTCAGGTCGAACGCCTGGGCGGCCTTCGGACTGGTCAACAGGTTGAGCGCTTGTCCCTGGTACCCATCCATGACCTCCATCACCCCGGAACGGTCGAGGTCGCGACGGAGCGTGTCAAAGCTCTTCTGCAGACCGATCCGCTCGGTCAGACGTTCTTCCTCCCCGCGGTCGGCAAGGCCGATGCTCGGCATGCGAAAGTTGGGTGCGTTCGGATCGCCGGTGACAGCGAACGGTGCGTACGATTCCCCCAGATAGCCTGAACCGGCGATGGTGAAGTTGTCGTAGCGCACGATCGGGTTGACGCCGACGTAATTCGGCAGAGCCTG
>JBBQPD010000322.1:0-6777 GCA_038331535.1 Gemmatales bacterium
TCTCCGAGGTGCTGGAGTCGTGTTCAAGGAGCTGGGGCGCGATGTGGACTTCCCAGACTTGCAAGGAGCCATGTCCGGTGAAAGAATATGACCTGCTCCTGCCACTCGAATTCAACGATGGCTCCTCAATTCCTTCCGCGATTTTTCTGAGAGTGCAGGCAGAACTGCTCGAGCGATTCGAGGGCGTAACCTACTGCCCTCAGGCGCGCGAAGGTCTCTGGCGAATGGGAGATGTCGTCTACAAAGACAGAGTTGTCATTTTCCGGATCGTGACCGGAAAGCCCCGGGCTGCCAGGCGATTCCTGGTCCGGTTGAAAAAGCGTCTGTTGAAAGAGCTTCAGCAAGAAGACATCTTCATCGTCGAGAGGGACGTCCGCGTCCTGTGATCACTTATGTCTCTCCTCAAAATCGCCAACGGCACCGTCCACGATCCCGCCAACGGCATCGACGGCGTCGTCATGGACCTGTGGATCCGCGACGGCAAAGTCGTGGCTCCTCCTGTTGACCCCGACGATCGTCCTTCGCGCATCCTCGATGCCGCCGGTCTCGTCGTCATGCCCGGCGGCGTGGACATGCACGCCCACATCGCGGGGCCGAAGGTCAATCTCGCGCGCAAGATGCGGCCGGAAGACAAGCGCAAGGCCGCCGTCGTCCGCCGCACACCGTTGACGCGCTCCGGCACCGTCGGCAGCGTGCCCAGCACCTTTGCCACCGGTTATCTCTATGCGGGAATGGGCTACACCACCGTCTTCGACGCCGCCATTCCGCCGCTCAGCGCCCGCCACGCTCACGAAGAGTTCCACGATACGCCGCTGGTCGATAAGGGCTTCTTCGTCCTGTTCGGCAACAACCATTACGTGATGCGTCAGATCGCCGACAAGAACCCGGAAAAGCTGCGCGCGTTCGTCGCCTGGCTGCTCGGCGCCGCCAAGGGCTATGCCGTCAAGATGGTTAACCCCGGCGGCGTCGAAGAATGGAAAAGCGGCGGCGACGTTCACGATCTCGACTCACCCGTCGAACACTTCGGCGTCACCGCCCGGCAAATCATTACGGACCTGTCGCAGACGGTGATGGACCTCGGTTTGCCGCACCCAGTCCACATTCACTGCAATAACCTCGGCAGGCCCGGCAACTGGCGGACGACTCTGGCCACGATGGAGGCGCTGGAAGGCCGCCGCGCCCACCTGACGCATATCCAGTTCCACAGCTACGGCGGCGAACGCGACGACCAGGCCGCCTTCCGCTCCGAAGTGCCGGCCCTCAGCGACTACGTGAACGCCCACTCAAATCTGACGGTGGACGTCGGCCAGGTCTTGTTCGGCGAAACGACCTCGATGACCGGCGACGGGCCGCTCGGTTATTACCTGCACAAGGTCACCGGCCGCAAGTGGACCAGCGCGGACACCGAGATGGAAGCCGGCTGCGGCATCGTACCGATCACCTACAAGGAAAAGAGCTTTGTCCACGCGCTACAATGGGCGATCGGCCTGGAATGGTATTTGCTCGTCAAGGATCCGTGGCGCGTGGCGATGTCCACGGATCACCCCAACGGCGGCTCCTTCCTCGCTTACCCCGAGATCATCCAGCTCCTGATGGACCGCACCTATCGCCAGGAAATCCTGAAACGCGTGCATCCGCGCGTCCTCCAGCGGAGCGTTCTCAAAGACCTGGACCGGGAATACACCCTGAACGAGATCGCGATCATAACGCGGGCAGGCCCTGCTCGCATGTTGGGCTTAAAGAACAAGGGTCAACTCGGCGTGGGAGCCGACGGCGACGTGACGATTTATTCTCCCTCGGCCGACCTGCGAGCAATGTTCGAGCTGCCGCGCTACGTCATCAAGGGGGGCGAACTCGTCGTTGAGAAGGGAGAGATTCGGCAAGAGCTGTACGGCAAGACCCTGCACGTCGTTCCGGGCTTTGACGAAAGCACATTGCCGGACGTGAAGAAGTGGTTCGAGAATTACTACACGATCCAGTTCGCGAACTACCCGGTGGATGAGTCGTATCTGGCGCACGGCGGAACCGTGGTCGGTTGCAGGTAAAATTATCGATGCCGCGGAAGCGTAGCCCGAAAGTCCGAGCAGAGCACACGAGTAACGCGGAACCGCGTAATCTGGAAAAGCATGAGCAAGGACAAAAACTTAAAACTGATGGGCCAAGGCAAAGAGAAGAAGCGGCAGAAATCGAACTGGTTTCAGAGGTGATACCTTGTCAGTCATCGAAAAACTGGTGGCAGCGAAGCAGTGGACGAAAGCACGCAACGCAATCAAAGAGGAGTTACTGTCAGACCCGACGAATCACTGGCTCTGGACGACGCTTGGTCTCACCTACTACGAACAACGGCAGTACGAGAAAGCGCTCGTATACAGTGAGCGTGCCGCGAAGCTGGCACCCGACTGCCCCCTTGTTCTTTGGGATCTCGCCGGCTGCCTGGACATGAATGGCCGCGGGGCCGCTGCCCTGGTCATTTGGACACTCCTTTTGGAAATGGAACTCGAAGACGTTGCCTATGGCGAGTGCAGTGAGGGAATGGACTGGGCCATGCAAGTGATCAACGACGTCCATTACAGGATGGGGCAGTATTATTTACGGACAGGGAAGCGAGAACAAGCCCGCGTGTCTTTTAATAAGTACCTCCACAATCGTTCACACGGTGTCGGCAGTATCTACGACAAGAAAAAAGTGGAGCAGGATCTGGCGTCACTTGACCTCGCGGGCAACGACCGACCTGCACGAACTAGGGCGAAGCGGACGGTCAAACGATGAAACTGATCCTCGCCATCATCCAGCCGTCGAAGCTTGAGGCGGTGAAGGAAGCGCTCAACAAGGTCGAGGTCTTTCGTTTGACCATCGTGGACGTGCAGGGCTTCGGCCGCCAGAAGGGACACTCGGAGGTTTACCGCGGCCATGAACTGACGGTGAACCTGTTGCGCAAGGTGCAGCTGCAGATCGCCGTCAACGAGGATTTCGTCGAGCCGACGGTCAACGCCATCATGGAAGCCGGGCGCACCGGTCCGGAAGGCCGCATCGGCGACGGCAAGATTTTCATCCTGCCCCTGGAGGACTGCCTGCGCATCCGCACCGGCGAGCGTGGTCCTGAAGCGATCTGATAGGATTGCCGCTTGCGGCTTCGCAGTATTGCGAAGCCGCAAGCGGCAAGCGGCACAGAAAGGGACGGAAAGGTTTGACCTGGCGGCGTTAACCACTTATACTCATGTGGTTCATTGCGCCCCGGGTACAAGACTGAGACCAACATGCCGAAGTGATCGACGCGTACCGCCCGGAGGTGTTCCGTGGTTCCGACGTCTTCCTACCATCATTCGCGAATCGGTGCGACTCTTCTGGGCGCATTCGTCTGGTTTACTCCCACCCTTCGTTCCCAGGAACCGCTCCTTCCAGCTGACTTCGCCGGCACTACCACAGAAAAGATTGTTAAAGCCGAGGAACTTCGTTCGCAGGCGCGCGAGGCCGAGCAACGCGGCGATTGGCTCCGCGCCTGCTGGCGGTATGACGAGCTTCTGCGCCAGGATCGCACCAATACCGCGATGCGCGAGGCGTATCACCGCTGCCTGCGACGGCTTCAGATCTCGACCCGCCACAACGACCGCGGCTATCACGAGGCGCTGGCAAGCCTCGTTCCTTCCCAGGCGCTCGACGTTTACGTCCAGGTTCTTGAAGCGGTTCGCCCGGCCTACGTTGACCGCCGCAAGAGCGATCTTGGCACCCTCTTCAAGCATGGGTTGACCGAGCTGCGCTACGCCCTTGAAGATGAAGCGTTTCTACGCGACCATCTGGCTTCTGTTTCGCGCGAAGCACTGGAGTCGTTCCGGACAAAATTGCAGGACTGGCCGGAGAAGCGTCTGGCCAGCGCGTCCGAGGCGCGCGAACAGGTGAACGCCGTCCTGCGCGCCGCCTACCGATCTGGCCTGCCGGACCGTCCGGCTTTTGCGGTCGCCGTCACGCTGGAATTTGCCAGCGGGGCGTGCAGCGGCCTGGACGAACACACGCTCTTCTTTAGCCCCAGCCTCTTCGGCGATCTGGTCGCAAGCTGGCGCGGCAAGTACGCGAGCATCGGTGCCGACCTCGCGGTACAGAACGGCGATCTCGTCATCACCCACGTTTACCAGAACAGTCCGGCTGACGAGGCCAAGTTTGGGCCAGGCACCCGCATTCTCCGCATCGATCAGCTGATGACCAACAACCTGCCCGCCTACTATGCCGCCGAGCGTCTGCGCGGCGAGGTTGGCTCCACGGTCGAGTTGGAGATCGTCTCGCCTGGCCAGACGGATACCGAGGTCTATAAACTCGTGCGTCGGCCGGTCGCCGGCACCGTCGAGTTTGACCGCATCCCCGACAACATGACCGAGCTGGCGGACTACGGTTATCTGCGCATCTCCAGTTTTCAGAAATCGACCCTTCAGGAAGTCCGAGAAGCACTGGCTCAGTTGCAGACAGCGGGCATCAAGGGTTTGATCCTCGACCTGCGCGGCAACCCCGGCGGCGCGTTCGAGTCGGCCGTCAAGGTGAGCGAGCTGTTTCTTCCCGAGGGCAGTCTCGTCGTTTTGACGCAAGGGTCGGTAAAGGATTTGAACCAGCCCTTCCGCGGCGGCGGCATGAATCCGTTCGCGCTGCCGATGGTGGTGCTGGTCGATGGCGAGACCGCGAGCGCCGCCGAGGTGCTGGCCGGCAGTCTCAAGGAACAGGGTCGGGCACGCATCATCGGCCAGAACACGTTCGGTAAAGGGACTATTCAGCAGCTCATTCTTCTCGACAAGGCGCCGTTGCAAAAGACTCCCGGCGGCATCCGCATCACCGTGGCGAAGTTCTACTGGCCTGGCCGTTCACCCGACGCTGGCCGCGGCATCGTCCCGCACGACCTTGTCGATCCGGATTCGTCGGCACTCATTGAGGCAGCCCGCCAATACCTGAGGACCGCCGCAGGAATGATGATGATGCCGTCCGCTCCGGTCGTTATGCCACCCCCGCAGTGATCTGAAGCGATACGAGCCGCGACCGTCAGGGAGCGTGGGTGAGACGTCGCGAGAAGCGCTCCCTGACGGTCGCGGCTCGTAGCAAACGCCACCTTATGAGATAGACTCTTCATCCCGACTTGCTCGGTCTGAGGCTCGGTTGTGCGCCGCCTCTGGTTCTATCAATCGCCCGCCTCCGTGCGCGGCCTTCGACTGGCCCGTGAATCGGGCACCCTACTTACCTGGGACACGAATCATCTCCTGACCTGTCTATCGCCACCCGGCACCGTTCAGGCGCGGTGGGAAGCACCGTCCCCGCTCGCGGCCGCTGACTGCTCCAACGACGGAAGTGCCGAAGTCGCGGTTGGTACGCAGGGACACATTTGGTACTTTGACCACGATCTGAAGCCGCTTTGGCAACGCCGCATCGCAGGCAAGGGATCTGCTGTGGCCATCACTCCGTTCGCCGAGGCAATTGCCGTGGCCGACGGCGCCGGTGCGGTTCACTTCCTTGATAACAAGGGCCGCGACCTCGCCAGAGTAACCAACCCGCGACCCTTCCTGCACCTCGCTTTCATCCCCGAGCGACCACTCTTGATCGGCAGCGCCGACTTCGGCTCGGTGGCAGCGTTCGACTTATCGGGAAAACGCTGCTGGTACGATAGCCCGGTGGCCCATTGCGGCTCTCTGACGACGACCGGCGACGGAGCGCGGATCGCGCGCGCCTGTTTCTCCGACGGATTGAGCCTCTACGACTATCGCGGCCAAAAGCGCGCCGACGGCCCTCGTCCTGGACCCTGTCGCCTCGCCGACCTGTCCTACGATGGCTCGTCGTTGCTGACGACAGGGCTGGACGGCGTCGTTCGCTGGCACGACCGCGACGGCAAAACGCGCTCCGAGTTCCACCCTGACGCGGCAGTCACTGCCCAGTGCCTTGACGCGCTGGGTACGACGGCGTTCGTCGGTCTCGCGGACGGCACGGTCCTGGCTCTGGCGACCGTTTAGTTCGGCTTCTTCACCGCAGAGGACGCAGAGGATCGCGGAGGAAAACAAAAAAAAATGGTCAACAAGTTGCGACGAACCGTCTTCTGATTGCCTTTGAAACAGCGTAACTCACCTTCTTGCGTCGCCTGAATTTCTTTCTGATTTCGCTCTGCGTCCCGCTGCGTCCTCTGCGGTGAATAAGCTGGGTTCGGCGCGAGCACTCGCGGGACGCTCGCGGCGAAACGAAATAGGATACTGGCATGATCGAGACGCGCGACCTGACGAAGATGTACGGCGATCTGTACGCTCTCAACCGGCTCACCATCAAGCTGGAGAAGGGCGACGTTTACGGCTTCATCGGCCCCAACGGCGCCGGCAAGACGACGACCATGCGCATCCTGGCGACGCTCCTCAATCCGACCTGGGGCGAGGCGTCGGTGTGCGGCTACTCGATCTACAACAACGCCAAGGAGATTCGCCGGCACATCGGTTACATGCCGGACTTCTTCGGCGTCTACGACGACATGAAGGTGATCGAGTATCTCGAATTCTTCGCCGCCGCCTATCGCATCAAGGGGCCGGAGCGCCGCCGCCGCTGTGAGGAAGTCCTGGAGTTGGTCGAACTCGGCTACAAGCGCGACGCCCTGGTAACGAGCCTGTCGCGCGGCATGACCCAGCGCCTCGGCCTGGCGCGCGTGTTATTACACCAGCCGGATGTACTGCTGCTCGATGAGCCGGCCAGCGGCCTCGACCCGCGGGCGCGCATCGAGATGCGCGGGCTGCTCAAGGAACTTCAGAAGATGGGCAAGACGATCATGGT